>JBGTAD010000055.1:0-3427 GCA_041750055.1 Candidatus Absconditabacterales bacterium
TCGTGAATTCCAGCTCTTGTGATCATGAGAAGATGTGAACACAGATCGTGTTTTCTCTCTTGTATCATGACTCGTGATGAGTATATCATCGTGTTATCATCAGTGATGTAACCATTTCCTCCTATTCCAGCAAGAATGCTATCAAGCATTCTACCAAACTCATTCATAAGGCTGATCTATCAATATCACAACTCTCACGATACATCTATATGATGATTTTTATTATACTATGTAGTCCTCATGTCTTCTTTTCAATGGATATCGCTCGCTATCGCTATCATGTGATGAATCGGTATGAACCTGGCTATGAAGTATACGGCTCAGATTCCTGCTTTTTTGGTATATGCGATAGCGTTTGGTACGGCTATGATAGTAAGCCTGATCATTGCTTGATCTACGGGTCAGCGAAATGGATTATCCTCATTATCCTCATCTCAGCGATACCTTATTATTGGATTATGAATCAGTTTTGTTATCTTGAATGTGGGTTTTTTATGGCTATATAGTAGCGGATTATCGGTCGCGTATATCCCTGTTGCTGTGACTGCAGGTCAGACCATTGGACTGATCGCTATCTCTTTACTCATCCTCAGAGAGCCTCTATCTCGACAGACATGAGTAGGAGCGATCTTGATCCTGAGCGGACTGATCGTGATGTCCTGGAAGTAGATAGATGATGACGGCAGACAAAATGCGAATAAAACAAACGTTAATCGGATTGTAGTTCCTCACTGATAAGGGAGGTGCCCGGAGGGCGGAGGGTTCTAGAAAAAGATATCAAACCCTTACTGTCTGAGGTAAAATCTACCTCTCATAAGACGCCGCAAACGGATATCCATCCCACCCCAAAGATGGACGGATGTCATCCGTCCCTACTTATTACTCCGCCCTCGTTCGATTTTTTATTCTCGGACAGGCCAAGAGCCAGTCCCTACTTACTTGTTACCCGTCATTGCGAACAAAGTGTGGCAATCCAGTCCGATAGGTCCTACGATTACTTATTACTCCGCCTCGACGGATCTTCACTTCGTCCCTACCTTATACCTTTTACTTGTTACCTTATGCCCATGACCATCTACGACGAATCTCTCCAACAACACGCTCAATACAAAGGGAAACTCGCCGTCGCTTCCAAAGTGCCGCTCAATTCCAAAGAAGATCTCTCTGTGTATTACTCTCCTGGAGTGGCCCAGCCATGTCTCGAGATTGCCAAAGATCCAGCCAAAGCATACGAATATACTTGGAAATGCAACAGCGTCGCAGTCATCAGCGATGGTACTGCTGTATTAGGATTGGGTAATATCTGATGACTTGCGAGTCTCCCTGTCATGGAAGGCAAATCTGTATTGTTCAAACATTTCTGAGATGTCGATGCGATACCTATCGTGCTAGACACTCAAAATCCTGACGAAATCATCGAAACAGTGACACATATTGCTCCGACCTTTGGCGGTATTAATCTGGAAGATATTGCTGCTCCAAATTGTTTTATCATCGAAGAAGCTCTCAAAGCAAGACTCAACATCCCTGTCTTCCATGATGATCAACACGGTACGGCCATCGTGGTACTCGCAGGACTCATGAACGCACTCAAAGTCGTAGGCAAATCTCTAGAGTCTGTCAAGATCGTGGTATCCTGAGCTGGCGCAGCGGGTATCGCATGTGTCAAACTCCTGGCAACAGCTGGTGCAACACACATCGTGACCTTGGACTCCAAAGGAGCACTCATCGAGTGAAGAGCTGATATGAATAGCTATAAGACCAGCATCTCGTATCTGAATACCAACCAAGAAACTGGAAATCTGAGCTCCGTCATTGCTGGTGCAGACGTCTTTGTATGAGTAAGTCAGCCGAATATCCTCACTGCTCAAGACGTCAAGACTATGAACGACAAGCCTATCGTCTTTGCTCTCTCGAATCCGAATCCTGAGATCACTCCAGAAGAAGCCAAACTCTGATGAGCAGCTATCATTGCAACCGGAAGAAGCGACTATCCCAATCAGATCAACAATATCCTCGCCTTCCCAGGCATCTTCAAAGGCGTATTGAGAGCTCATATCAGGACGATTACTGATGAGCACAAACTCGCTGCAGCTCATGCACTCGCTGCTCTCATTCCTACACCGACAGTCGATCGCATCCTTCCTGGACCATTAGAGCCAGGTATCGCAGAACATGTCGCACAAGCGGTAGAATCCGTTCAGATTTCCTCTGATTTTTAATATATTACCTGTCTGCAACATCGATACTATAGCGCGAACTCCCAAAGACATCAATGATATCAGTCAAGGAATCAGAAAGCTTATCACAGAGATCTGATGAAGTATCACGCAGCATTTTCAAAGAGGCAATAAAAATTTTGAATCTGAACTGATACAAAGGATCCAAGAGAGGACAGGTGATATCTCTACAACAACGCTGCATCACTATATACAAGCAGATATCTATCCATACCTAGAGACATCAACACGTCTTGAAATCCAACTCTTCGAAAAGGGTATCGTCGTATTTCTACGGGATACCTGGCACGAAGACTTACAACATCTCCTGAAGCAATTCATACAAGTCGCTCTCAAAGACTATAATGCTAACAATGTCAGGAGGCTTCCATACCATATACAATTTAGAGAGGAGGGAGACCTAATAAATTTTTTGAGATATATACGTACGCAACTCGAAACAATTCTCTAGAAGCAATAAAAATTCAAGTCTTTTCACTATACAGATATATTTGTTTTTATAAACGTTTAGTTTTGATCCGCAACTCAAGACCTAGATAATATATCTCAATAAATTTCTATCTATTTTTCCTGTGTTTTTCAACTTATCAAAAAGCCAAAATGCTTGTGATGTAAACATTGATGATCGTACATTTCGATAGATATCAGGATTCTTGATTTTGTCGTCCAATACAAAGAAACTTATAGCTCACTCTGGTCACAAGAAGTTTTTTTCAATAGAAAGAACAAGTCTATTTAAGATCTCTTTATCACCATATCAAAGAGATAGCAGTATCGCTCAGGCTCTCAGTATTTGGGCAATAATATCAGATCTAAAATACGATGATGTTGACTCAAGATTTGATTTGATCAATCAATTAGAATCAATGTTTGTTAAAATTTTGGATAAAATTTCTCGCGCTTCATTTATAGCATAAATATCATTCTGGTAGTAATAGTAGTTTATTAGTCATTCAATATGATAAAGAGTTGGATGAATATCTACATTAAGATTGTTGTTATTGAAATGTCATTCTTGCACAATTCTCGTTTTTTTTACAATATTTATCATTGCTGTCCAACTCGCTAACTAAACAGTCCGCCGACAGGCGGACCGTTTTGTGAAAAACAAAGTGATTTTTTTGATCTACATAGTACATATAACTCAGTAATTACTATAGAAACAAGGCATTTCTCTGTGATAAGCC
>JBGTAD010000056.1:0-2783 GCA_041750055.1 Candidatus Absconditabacterales bacterium
ACTGTCGCACTCGCACATCAGATCAAAGACCAATGATTTCAAACACATTAAATATTTTGTCAACAATGAGTCTGAAGAAATAAAATGTACTGCAGAGCTATTATGACAACAAACCATAAGAATTTTGGTATATCTTGATACAATCAGTATGATAAAGGAGTATCTTTATATTCCTACATGATATCATCTTGTCTACTAGTAGCGACTCTCAGACTACGATTACAAACCCACCCATCATCGATATCGATCTTGGAGATCTTTTTCCTAGTGATCCTGTGACTATCAATTCCGCTACTGCAACTTGAACGTCTGCAGCTTGAACGTCTGTAGCTTCATCCTGACAAGCCTCATGAATCCAACCATCATCACAAACAATAATATCGTCTCAATCCCCTACACCACAAAATATCGATCTATGATCAATAGATGTATCAACAACCTGAAATCAAAGTAGTCTGGAGCAAAGAAATCTAGAGCAAACCAATCTAGAGCAATCACCCCAATCTCAGCTCCTACCATGAGAATGAGAAACCATCAACTCACCCCAAACCATCACCGACATCAACTTGTCTGATCTTCGTGGTTCATGAGATCAACGTATAGAAGAAAATAATGCGTCAGAAAATATCTCAAACATTTCAGAAACTAAATCTGACACAGACAATCTCATCACGCCTAACGACGACTCACAAGAACGTAACACTATACCAGACTGATGATCTGATGTAGTCCAGACATCTGCTGATCCATCTCTTTACCTCCCAGATGCTATACAAGGATTCATCAATCCCGATCTATCGTCCGACATAGCTTCCGATACAGCACCACAGAATAATGAAAACACAAATCAAAACAGTAGTGAAGAACCCTTTGTACTAGATATCGATCTATCTAATATACAGTTAGACGAAGATATAGTTCAAGAAACAGGTATAATGTGATCTATAGACCAATCTATATCTAATGATCAACCTTCAGACGATGTACCTGATTGAAGCACTCAACATGTAACTAATACATCAGTATACGATACTCCCTCATGAGATTCAAATACCGATACAAACACACAAGATCTGAACGTACAAGATGCAAGTCTGCAACAAGAAGTACAACCAATAACATCTCATGACGAGGCATGAATCAGCTCCCTACCAAAAAACGATCTAGCAGATGTTGATAATACTATCACACAGGGTGATACAGCTACATCATCATGATCCATCAGTGAAGAAACTCCAACAACTGATACAGTATCCCTCGGCACTATTGCAAGCGATATAAATGCAGATACATCATTCGATATATCTCAGTTTGCTATAGCCAGCTCCCCCACTACAGCAGCACCAAATTTTGAATCAGCAGATCTATGATGACCAACAAGCGAAACAACTATAGATCCTACACAATGAAGTCCTGCACTATCAAATGCTATATGATCAAACCCTGTGTCACCAAACCCTATAGTATCGAATCAGAATTCATCAATCATCGCATCCGAACTAGATCATGATCATGTCCTACCAGGAATCAATTCTAACGTCTCCCCTACTAGCCAAAATCCCATTCCATCCAATACTGTGCCCGGTGGTATCAACATAGATGCCATGCTAGGATCGCTAGGAACCACCGTAGAACAACTCCAACCAGCACCTATTACCCTCATCACCCAGCAGCCACTACTCGTTTCACCTCAGAATAATTGACAAAACACGCAGCAAATACGCATACAGGCATTTTCTATGAATAACATATACAAAATAATCTTCATTCTTTTGATTGCAAGTATATGATTGTGAGGATATTATTCTGTCACCAACCCAATAGAATTCGAACTATTAGTAGGAAACATACTTGGCGCGACCTCCGATGAGCAATCAGCCACAACTACCATACAAAACAATATACCTGACTCCTGACAAGATCAAGATAGTAGTACAAACACCGTCTGATCAGGCACGGATACATCTCAGACATGATCTATTGATACTAACAGCAACAACACGTCAGGATCTGATTCAACATCAGGATCTAATTCAACACCAGAAAATAGCAACACAACATGAGAAATAGCAACATCCAATCAGTGAGAATCTGGCTCTAATACAATACTCAACAATGAACTCGATGAAATCCTCAAACCAGAAATCCTGCAAGACCAATGGAACGAACGTATCGCCGCATATCTCATCAAAGTCAAAGAAGTCATCGATACCTCTAGACTCCAAAAAAACAAAGAAGCAGCCAAACAGTCTATTACTCTACAGAAATCCCTACAACAACTCCAACAAACTATTGAATCTGATACCTATGATGCTCAAAAAATCAATAACCAACTCAATAGCTTCGAATCTACTTTAGCAGAAATCAAAGCACTACTCAATGACCCTCTCAATCAAGACGAAAAAACACTCTAACATACAAATCTCTAGCGCTCCCCAAAACTTGTCAGATTTTTTTGAACTTTTTATGATGTATCTAGAATCTGTCAAAAACGTAAGTCCAAAAACACGCGAAAACTATACACTACGAATACAAAGATTTATTCAGTTTAGTGGAGACATTGCTCCTGACAAGATTAAACCGCTGGACGTCATGGCATTTCGTAGGGTACTCGATCAGCAGTGACTCAGTAAGAGGACGATCAACTATCATGTCATTGCTCTCAGATCATTCCTCAAATTCTTACTCAAAAACGATATCGATGCTATCAGCCCTGACAAATTAGAACTCTCCAAACTCCCGCCACGCGTTGTTGCTCACCTTGAACAAAGTGAAGTCAATCG
>JBGTAD010000057.1:0-21375 GCA_041750055.1 Candidatus Absconditabacterales bacterium
TTGTATGACTATCCTATTGGGACTACGATGACGATTACAGTCAGCGGATTTGATCTCGCAGATGCTCCCAATCCATTCTTACCTAATTCATATCAGTTCCAAACAAGAAACGCATGTTTCACATATGATTGTAACGAACCAATTAGAGTAAAACTATGATCTCTCTCTCCTACATGGATAGAACTCGATCCTACGTATAGTAACCTCATTATCACAGGAGGAAACAACCCTACGTACTCAGGATCATTCAATGGAGACGGTACTGGATATATCATGTGTAATTTGACTGGATATAGCCGATCTGGAACATACATCTATTCTGGACTTGTTGCAAACGAAAACCTCCTATACTTCAATGACATCTACAATACTGGTAAACAACTCTTCTTCTCAGGTGCTGATACTACAAGAATCCACCTCTCAGGAGATTTAGCTACTGTATATAGAGCATTGTCTGGATACCTTTCATACGTACCAGTAAATGGATGTTCTAACTTTGTAACATCAGGTACCAATACTCCAGTGTCTGTACTTCTCAACCTTACTGGTACATCTAGCTACGCTACAGGATTTACTCCAGCACGGTCAGATCTCGGTAATGGTCTTTATATTACGACAACGACTGGAAATAGTACTGCAGAAACTCACTTTAGAGTAATCAACTTCGAAAACATCTATAGCGATACAGGTAGTTTGAATACTACTATCACATGTATGGATCTTATTGATCCATTAGTGACAGGTTCTTACTTACCACCATTCCCTACTCGAACAAGCTGAACAATTGACTTCAACCTCAGTGGTATCAATGTCAGTACAGGATTATTCGATGATGAAGGTATTACGAGAGTATACTCAATCACTGGAAATTCATCTGCTCCTACAGCATTTGATACAAACACAAGCCTATATGATGGAACTCACACTATTACCTTCACAGGAAACTGGTCTGGATTCGTATACTATCGTGATAGAGCATTGAATGCGTCTGGAGAAGAAAATGGAAATACGGGTCTCATCTATGTACAAGTAGATCGATATGACAACATTGCACCTCGAGATCTCTCTGGTACATACGTTGCACCGTTCCCTGGACCTACCAACCAAGATGTAACACTCACACTGACTGGATATAATACTGGTGATGCATTTACTCTAGCTTATACTGGAGATGATGAATTCATCTATGTAGGATATACTGGTACAGCAACAGTTCCTACATTCTTATCAGCACCAAGTGGAGTATTCTCACTCATGCAACCATTCATCTTTACACAGAATCGATCTGGTACTATCCTCTTGAGTGATAGAGCTGGTAATACAACAGGATTCTTCGTAGACGTGAGTTGGATCGACAAAGTGAGACCATATATTCTTACATCAAGTTATCTCACACTATGAGGTACTGGTAATGGAACCAATGGATATCCTGATGCTGGTTACTCATACGCTCCAGTGATTCCAGGATGGTCACTACGAACATCTGGTAACGTACAACTTACTTTGACTGGTAACGAACCTATCCAATTGATATCAATCGCTGGTAGTTCATTCCCTCCAGGAATTAGTATCTTAGATAACACAGGACGAACAGTAACAGGAAATACAAGAATTATTACATTTACTGGAAACTATAGTGGATATGTATTATTCGATGACGAAGCTAATAATACAGGAGATACCTATCTCACGGGAGGACAAGAATATACAGATTTATTCCTCTTTGATATATTCTGGATTGATAGAGTAGATCCTAGCGCATCTACTGAGATTACAACAGGAACTATCGTATGAGTACAGATACAAAACAAATTCTTAACTCTGACTGGTAATACAGGTGGTGATGCTAACTATATCACAGATGATGAATACCTCATTACTTCATTCTCTGGATCTGGTCAACCATTCCTCTCTGGATTCACAATTAGTACAGATAGCTATAGTATGGACAAATTACTCGACTTCCGTGATAACCGATCATGAACGATCTTCATCACTGATAGAGCTGGTAATACTACAGGAATATTCGTAGACGTAAATGGAATCTCTACAGCTATTGAGTATACTATTATTGCTTACTCTCAGAATAGAGGAGCAAATAACTACGATCTCACAGGATTCTTATACATCTATCAAACGAATAATGTATTCTACGATAGACTACCAATCACATTGGGTAGCGGAGGAACAGGAGCATTTACATATAACTTAGCGAATGCTTCATGGAAACTCGTCTTTGAGTGAAACACTCACTTGAGACTATGACACTTTGATATTCCAATTACTGGAGGTCAAACAGTTGTTGACTTCTCTACAGGATCAACACTCACTGGAAACTTCCAAACTAATCCACAAGAACTCTTGATTAGTAATGGTATCGTATTCTTGAGAGCAGGAGATGTGATCAAAGGAGCAGGAGAAGCAAACGGTAGAAACTATATCAATGCACCAGATCTCGATGCAATGCTAGAACAATCTACGCTATGACTTGCAGGTAATCCGCACTTTGATATCAATAAAGATGGAACAGTTAACTCTTCTGATACAACAATACTGATCAATAACTACTTCGTAGAATGATTCGGTTATGCTAGAGGATTAACATACTAATCTATCATTAACACTATACTTTGAGAGGAATCAAATGGTTCCTCTCTTAGTGTACCTACAAAAAAACACATAAAAAAAATACTTTAAAAAATATGTCAATAAAAGCCTTTTATCATCTTATCATATCTCTTATGAAACAATCTCTACTTTTCTCATCTATACTCGTCAGTACCCTGGCGCTAGGGTTGAGTCTAGGATCAGCAGATGCTGCTAGGTTATACCTAGAGCCTGCCCAAGGAACATTTACCAAAAACTGTCCATTCAACGTCAAAGTCATGATGGATACTCAAGATCAAGACGTCAAAACCATTGATGTCAAACTCAATTTTGATAGAGAAAAAATCTCCTATGTTAATATGCAAAACGGAGCATTCTCTTCATATACGACAGCTGTAGATCGTATCGCAGCTACAGGAGCTGATACTGCAGGCAAGCCTATGATCGGATTTGGAGCATTTACGTTTACCAACGCACCATTGAGAGGACCAGCAGTAGAAGTAGCCTCTATCACACTCAAATCAACACCTGATGCAGAGAACGGAATCGTTGGATTCTACGCACTTCCTGGATACGCTGGTGATGATAGTAACATTCCACAGACTGCTGATGGACAAACTGTTGACACACTCAATGAAGCAGCTAATGCACTCTACGGATTTGTCGAGGGAGAATGTCCTGCTGATCAAGCAAACATTCAGGCTGAAGAACCATCTGAATCAGCAACATTCAACAACCCTGAAGTAGTATTTGAACAAACAGACAAACTCGCAAACGCAAAACCACGATATACAGCTCGATATATCCGAATAATCATTATTATCATTATCGCTGGAGCAGTTGCAATCGCATCAAACTCAACATCTAGCAAAAAGAAAAAATAAATCTGAACACAAAGACTTCACAATACATATAACGTAGCGTGAATAACCCCAAGAAATCTTGACCTCTGGTCAGGGTTTTTTGTTTGTATCGCAAAAATCTCAACAACACCCTCTCCTCTCAGGGCGAGGTGCCCCTTGAGGGTAGAGGGGAAGGGAGAGGTCGTAGATATATACAACTATTTCCTCAAAAACAATGATTACAAACAATGTCAAACGATCTCAATGGTAATGCCAGCCCTCTTTTGCAGACTATACAGAAATCAGCATACTTGTCGAGAGTACGATATTTTAACTTCTACATAAGAACGTACTGAAAAACTCTCTTTTCCATACCACATATCAGACCAACCTCAATCAGCCATGACATATGATCCTGAAGTTTTTGTGGTGTCTGAGTATAACAATCATCTCACTACGATCTTGTATCAGCTTTGCTCTTCCTTCTTTGACGCTACAAGCTACGCGTTCGCCGTTTAGATCCTATTGTCCTGAAGTCTTGAACGTCTATCTGAATACTGACGGAGAATCTGTCAACTCTGTTGATCTCAAACTTTTTATACGTACTGGAGAATTATTATATTCTCTAGCAACCATTCGATCTCAAAATACGAGTTTGTTCCCCAATACTACAGTAGCCCCAATATACGCAAATACTGTTAGCGGAGATATTACCTTACAATTAGCCGTAGCTAGACCAGCATGAATATGATCAACCGTTGGATGACTGATTGGAAGCTACCTATTAACAAACCGTACGAACATAACAGGCAGTCTCATCGATCGATATCTAGCAAGCAACGGAACCAAGGTAGGGATATTTGATTTTACTGTAAGTGGCTGAAGAATATATGAATTCGTCAATCAGCCATGCCAAGACGACCTCACTGCACCCAATATCCAAAGCTACGTATGACCATATCCATCCAACACAACTCCCCTACTCAATAGCCTGCAAAATATCTGAAATCAAAGCTGAATCCGATTCGCTATGAGTGAAGCACCATGACTCAGCGTAGCATATGCCTATAGTGGATGAGTATATACAGGGACAGGACCGTGATTCTTGAGAGATCACCAGCGATGAGTCAATCCCCTCCTCACCAATATCAGTATCACCAAACGTCTAGGATGAGCAGGTTGATCTATCATCCGAAACAGACTCTTCACAGGAGGAGAATTTAGCGATACCAATGCTGCATTATATACTACTGGAGACGGTATTACACGAGACGAATATGACAGGAACCAAGTCTTTGCCATCTCTGGATCACAACTCACCTGACGAGGTATAGAAAACACGATCCAAGTGTATATCGAATCTCGAGACCGCAGTCCCTATAGCTTTGCTACACCTCACACAGGTAACAAACAAATCTCTAATATCCAATTCAACAATCCATCTCCTCCAGTAGTGTCCTCTAGATTTCCACTGCCATGAGCTAGCAATATCCCATCGAGTACATCGATCAGCGCCAACATCCATGATACACGAGCAGGCGTGAATACGGGTAGCGTCAAGATAAGACTCCTGGCATCAGGATATATCCACTCTGGTGTACGACGATCTGGATCAGATTTGGTTTTTACGTTGATATCAGGAAACCTTGGAGCAGGCAACGCAGGTTCATACGCTGTGACTCTACCAAATAGCATCATAGGACTACTCCCTACTCCAGCAGTACCTGTCATCGTGCAAATATCCGGATTTGATTTGGCAGATGTACCCAACCCCATCGGAGTAGACGGAACGCGATCATTCGTCACCAGAGCATCGTGTAGCACGTATCAATGTGGCGAACCCATCAATATCAAACTATGATCCGCTCCATGGATCGTCTATACCGGATGAACACAACTCATCATCACCGGATGAAACAATCCAACATATACAGAAATCTGACACTCACAAGGTACGGGAATCATCCAATGTAATCTCATCACTCTGCCGTACTCGTGACTCAACATCCAATGAACGCTCAGCGGATGAGCTCCCATCAGTCTATTTGATACAGGTAGCCAGCGGTTTTTCTCTGGCGACGATCAGACCATTCTGAGTCTATCAGGAAATATACTGAGCATCAGAAAACAATTCATACGATCCATCAACTACAACCCTCCAGCAATCAGCGGATTCACCAGCGGCGATGTCGTAGCTACACTCATCATCACTGGGGGGATATTGACATGAGAAAATGCTGACCTACGAACATTCATCAATACGGGACTGTATGTATTCACCGCTACGAGAAATACCGGACGATATTTTCACGTGCAAGATACGTATGGAGAAACCTTACAAACAGGTAGCGTATTCGTCCGATGGATAGACAAATCCATCAAACTCCCCTATATCGTCGAAGTACGACCAGAAAAAAGAGTCAACTCCGGCACCAACAGATCCACCTATGGAGAAGTCGAAGTATCTCAGTCTGGAGTCGTCATATTCAGCACAGGAGTCACGATCAACAACCTATGAACCTGATTATTCATCTTCCCATTCTTGGATACAGGGTGGTACGACGTAGGATTCAAAGGACAATCTCACCTCAGGAGCATCAACAGGACAGAATTAATCACCACAGAAACAAGACTGTTTGACCTCACGTACACAGGTACCAGATTTTTATTCTTTGGAGATTTTTTGCGAGATAATCTGGTAGATTCCTTCGATCTGTGAGTATTACTATGAAGATACTGATCAACGAGCGATGTCATCACGGATGCAGATCTAGATGGAGTCATCGATTCGTTTGATCTGGGTATTTTCTTGGGTAATTACGGCATGACAGGTGAAGATCATGCGTATTAGAGAGATTTGTTTGAAGCTCCTTAGCCTTCTCTCGGCGCACTATACAACAACTAAGCAAGATGTTTCGAACAATCAATCCTCACCCCTTGGTTCTTAGGCATTTGTTTGAATCTGCATGAAATCCATAGGCACTCCTCACGTGGCGAGGTGCCTAAGAATAAGATGCCCTTGGGGTGCTATCTTTTTTGATTATTTATGCCCTTGGGTGCTTTTTTTGCAATGTAAAAAAGTAACTCCTGCCGAAGGCATATGTTTAATGTAGGAACGATTTAAAGATTACTGAATAGTTCCACCTCTCCCCACCCCTACCCTCAAGGGGCACCTAGTCTCCTACAGGAGAGGGAGCCAAAGGATGGGTCGCAGGGCGAATTTCCCGATGTTGTGGCGCGCGCCGCAATACTGACGGGCAGACTCTCAAGGGGGACCTTATCAGGCAAACCCTCCGCCCTTCCGGCACCTCCCTTTTCAAGGAGGCATTACGAATATTGTTTTGCTTGCATGATTACTGATAATATAGTCATTATAGAGAGATTTGGAGAGTAACGACAGTATATCTTATCATGCACGTATCGTCATGAGCTTTTGACTTGAATCAGCATACTATCAAATCAAAAGTACTATATTCAAAATCTTGAAACATATCATACCGATCAAACCACCAAAACATGAGTAACGCTCCAACCTCCCTGTCAAGGGAGGGGAACCGCTTGCGGTGGTGGGTTACTGATAAGAGAATATGTCCCCCTTGAGAATAGCTACCAAAGGTGGTAGATTTAGCAATGTTTATTAAAAGAAAGCCCTGCCGGATTCATAACTCCAAATTCTCCATTAGCATATTCATAATAGATATTTCACGCAGCATCTCTCTCACACACTACCATCTCTGGCAAAATATACAATCATCCAAAAGGCGATTCTTGAATACAGCATAAGACCCAGATAATTCCGAAATAAGGAAGTACTGTGGCCCCGCCGCGGCGGGCTAAGTTAGCAAAAGATTATATTCTGTTTTATATAAACTTTTGACTATAACAACCTTTGAAGAAACAAATAAATCAAACATAAATCTGACCCACAAATTTGACAGCAAGAAAAAAAACCATAGACTTATAAAGTGTAACGTGACTTTTAGATTTTATGAACATCTCAGTATCTCATGAGCTGAAATCAAGAAATAGAAATCAATCGAGAAAAACCTGACCGTGATTTTTTCAAAGGGAAGAAAGAAATCGTCAGTGGGGAAGGGCTTTTTGGTGAAATTGAAAATATCTTAGCAAACAATGGCAAACCAGATCTTACGATGCAAGATATTAATACCAGACTGCAATACTCCAAACGTGCTCTGGGAGGAAAAGTAGCTATACTGTTGGATGGAGAATCAGTCGGATGGATCAGAGGTAAAGAAAAAGCTGCGAGTGCACTCGAATACGTCACACATCAACTCTGACACAAAGAATGACTCAGCTTGGATATACAAAAAGATACCTCTAACAAACTCATCAGTCTCAAGACCAAAACAGATATACACTCGCTCAGAGAATGAATCGACACCATTAGTCATGCCAAAAACATGGCAGAACAACAGAGACAGGAATTATTACAACAAATCAAAGATCGAAAGTCTGAAAAAGGAAACCAAGATAGATCGGGAAGAAAATCATTTAGACAATTTATACATGAAGCAGAAGATCAAGTAAAAATATTGGATGATACCATCTCCTTCCTGAATAGAAGATCTACCAAGATCAATGGCAAAGGCTTCGATATGTCGATGGCTCGTGTCATTCATGCCAAACTCGCATTCAATCAAGAATTACAAAAAGCTTTTGGTGTCGCAACCGGACTCATATTGACTACCGAGTGAAATCAATTCGGCGTAGTATGATGATGAGTATGAGGAGGAATAGAAAACTGACAATATAATCCGAATGCAGGTCTGAATACTGCAGTATCAAACGCATGTATCAAAGCAAGATACGCAAGTATGGAAGAAGCATTTAGAGTATGATGAGTTGCATGAGCGATCTGACACTGACTCGACAGCTGACTCCAGGCACTATGAATCCAAAATCAAATGTCTGACAGACAAAAACTCAATGCACAAAAGTTTTTATGATTATGATTGACCATTGGAGCTTGACGACTGGGTCTAGAATATGTAAGAAATATGTTTTCTTGAACAAAAGATGGGAAAGTAGACAGAAGTACACGATGATTTAATCCTTGACTAGCTGCTGGTGCTGGTGCTGGACTTCTAGCATATCAAATGTTTGCTGGAGAAAAAGGCTATAAGCAAGCATGAGGAGAGCTTATCAATTACTTTTTTGGAGAATGAAAAACTAATTCTTTGGAATCATCCCGACCTGGATACGCATTTGTTGACGCCCCAGCCAAGCAAAAAGCCGAAGACTTTATCAAACAAAACAAAGACAAATACAAAGACGAGTATTTCAAAACATATTTCGAACAACAAAATCGGCTCAAGTCTAGCAATGCATCTAATACTGATACAAACAAGACTAAAACGGAAGAAAATCAAGCTAACAAAGAAAATTCCAAACCAGAAACCTATCGAGATGGTATCGATAGAGGCAATTTCTGACCCAAACTCAGCCAAATCGAAACATCTATCAAAGCATCCAACAATCCAGAAAATCTGAAACGATATGAATCTATCAAACCAGATCTCTTACGTGAGCTCAACGCCTTGTATACTCAGCATCCTGACGCTCATCCGATCAGTATCGACTTCGATGGATCGACCTTTAGTATCGGATCATACGGCAATATCACCAAACTCGATATCCGTAACAAACAAAGCATCACGCTCGTGAACTCAATCAACGGCTCAGGCCGATCATCCAGGATGAATTCCATCTCAGAATCCATCAGAATGGCAAATCTGACCAATCATCTGATGAATAATTTCAAAGGGAAAGCTCCAGAAAACACAATTTCCTCAAACTATCCGTTCTATATCTCATCAACATCTGGAAGCCTCTCATTCGCATCGACAGGAGGAGTATTGTGATACGCCACTGATACCGAAGTCCTCAAAGATGAATGGATAGGCGGTGATTTTGAGCGTAATTTCCCTACTCTCAACGCAGAGAAAAGTGCCAATCGATGACACTCCCCCTTCGGTGAACGGCTCAACAGAATGAATATCTGGTATGGTGGAGGATATGATGTATTGTGACCAACTAAAATTGATGGATATAAAAATACAGAAGTCATAAAGAATGAACAAGAGTTGAGAGAAAACATTGCTAAAAAACTTAACAAATCTCCAGATAGTACTGAAGTGCAATCAGTGATTGATTTGTGAAAATATCTTCAAAAAGCTAAAGAACTAGGATTAACCACTGGGAATTATTTTATAGAAAACGGGAAAATCTTGATAGAAACAACAAAGTGAAATCTCATAGAATTATGAGTATTTATAGAAAAAAACAAAGATAAGGCTTGACTTATTGTTTGAAACTCATTATGACGGAGTGTGAATACATTGTTATCTGGAGTATGACGAACAGCTCAGGCTTTATGACAAAATGGAGCGAATGTATTTACTTGATTTTTTGAGTACTTTGGATTCAAAGATATTAATCTATGATGACTCAGAGACTTCCTCCAAAAAGCAAAAGAACAATGATATACTACAGGAAAACGAATCATACAAAATGGGAAAATCATGATCGAGAATATATGATGATGATTCACTGAATTATGAGAATTCATAGAAAAACATAAATGAGAACCTTGATTGCGAGTATGAAAAAAAATATGACAATGAGTTTATGGAACTTTATATGGAATATGACGATTAGCAAGCTTACCAGTTGAAACATGAAAAAATATTATACGATGAATTTGAGAATGATCATGAATTAATGATTATTTTGGAATAAATCAATAATCAAACTTAAAAACAATAATAATTATTTTTAAATTATAAATAACTCACAATGAAGTTTTCTGCTAAAAAAGCAGTTTCCAATGTAAATAATTTTCTGTGAAAGCCTTTTTATCCTTCTCGAAAAAAATTATGAAGGACGACAGCTATTTGACTAATGGCAGCTCTTGGTGGAGCATCATTACCTATTACGTGAGCTCTTGTGTTATGAGCTCATACCAAACCCTGAAATCGAGCAAGCAATTGAATCGCGAGAATATCTTGAGATTTATTTAGTCTATTCACAGGGAAAAAAGATAATCAAACTAGAGAGAAAAAACCAAGACGAAACTGGTACAAAAAAGGAGATCTACAAAAACGACGAAACAAACCTAAAGCAACTGTAGAAAACAGTAATGAAACAAACTCTAGTGATTCTAACGAAACACCAACATCTGAACCAGAACAAGAACCAAACAACAAATGAACAGAAACAAACAACGATCAAAAAAGAACAGAACGAGAAGAGAAAATATTACAAGAATTGGCCGATATCAATCAATCAATAGATGGGATCAAACAAAATGCAACAGAAAAGCCAGAAAAAACTCAATCAGAAGAACATATCGAGTCACAGAGAGCAGAAATGAAAAAGAAATTAGTAAAAACATTAAACACGCAAACGCCAACAAAAACAATCACAACAACAAGTACTGATAATAATCAACAGCAACCAAATGGTTGAACCAATACAAATGAACAGAAGACTAACCAAGTAAACCCAAAATCATTTGCTCAAAGAGCAAAGAATCTTTGAAACAAAGTAAAAAACCGATTTAATTCAAAAATCAATAATCAAAAATGACAAGATCAAACACAAGAGTGATCCTCTAACGATAACACATTAGATAATCTATCACAATGACTAACTGAATCTGGTTATGATAGTAGTTTGCAAGATCAGATGAAATTACTAGAAAACCTAGATCAAAATGAACAATATCTAGACTCAGATGTTCTGGAATCATTAGATCAGGAAATAGCTGATTTACAACAAACTATCGAAGAAGACAAAACATCTACAGATGCACAAAAACAGAAAGCAACTCTACTTGTATACATAATGAAAGTTTGGAAGCATATCGCTCATATAGAAAAAAACTTTGTCCAAAAAAGAGATAAAACAGATCTTAATTCATTAAAGTTAATTTATGAAAACATAGTAAAAATAAAAAAGGTTCCAAGTCTCCTAACTGCACAAAAAGAAGTATTACAAAACATCATCGAAAAAATTGAAGTTCTCATCAACTCAGACACTAATAATGACAATGAATGAAATGAAACTAATACCTCAGAGACAACGACAGAGGAATCAGAAAATAACGATCATGAAACAGCAGATGCTACTAATCTTCCATCAAATGAAGAAAAAAGAGAACAGGAAGCAGAAGAAAATACTGAGATTGTCGAAACCCAGCCTACTAATGAAGTAAACACAGAAGAAAAAGTAGAAAATGAAGAAAAAAATACTGAGACTATCGAAACCCCCAAAAGAATAATCTATGCTCAACCCACGATGATAAGAGGAGCAATGTTTAAAAAACTGAGTGATACAGGAGAAAACACAAGAGAAGATTGACCTTATATATACGAATTGGAAATCGACGAAAGCGGCAAAAATGCGACATTTAAAGTAGTTGAACACCTTAAACAGTTAGCAATATTAAAAATGGACTACTATATGGACGGATTCGTGGAGTATGAGGGTGCGTACTCGAAAAATAGGATAACAAAAAGTACTTTTACGGATGTTGAAAAAGGAACGGCTGTACGAGATGAAAAGGAAAACTGACGAAAAATCATAAAAACAGCTAAGATAAATTTCGAATAAGATAAAATTCGAAGATTAGAAGGACTACCAAACAAATTTTGATTAAAAAAGTTGCAAAAAACAAAGACCCCACTATTATAAATAGAATAGCAACTGCTCGAAAGACATTATTTCATTATTTAAATTCTATGTCCAATACTCCAGCTCCATCAGCATCACTTCTCAAAGCATCATGACTCTTCCTGAATAGAATGCGACAAGCAACAGGAAGAACTATTACTAATACCAAAAATTCTCTACTACAAGCACTTGATGGAGTAACCAAGAAACCATCAAATCGATGGAATACAGCAGTATTATTGGGGGGAGTTATCGGAACAGCTATGGTGCCTACTGCGTGATTGCCCATACTCACTGCAGTGACCATAGGTAATGGTATCCGCAAATCCCTAACAGGCAAAGGATCATTTCGAGAATGAGTGACACAACCATGGAAGTATGCTCGAAACGGATATAAAAAACCTGTAGACGTTGTCAAACATACTGCCAAATCTGCCACCAATCTAGTACTCACTGGTGCTGATCTAGTAACAAACATTCTCTCTTGACACAAAATCAAACTTCTAGACACACTACGTAATAACAAACAACCACCACAACCTACACCAGAATCTACAGTCTAACACTCCCCCTGACATTCCTGTCAGGTTTTTTATTTCTTTTTTCTTATCTTTCCTCCCCTCGGCTGCCTGCCCGCCGAAGGAGGGGATCTCCAATTCGTTCCGACTTTTTACTCATTCCCCATCTTCCTCTTGATGTAGCTATCTCACTTGGATATAGTCGATCCAACGAGTATGTTTTATTCTATGATCATTGATCTATGAAACAACTCCACATCCATCTCAATAGGATCCTGCAAAGCATCCTGCATATTCACAATTATACCAGAGGGATCGACGAAGAAACCTTCGGCACGAATCAGATGATTTTCGATGCGGTCTGTATGCAGCTGATCCATATCGCTCAACACATCAGTATCATTGAGCATGCTGGAGATCTCATGCACCAAACATTGAAAAAAGAATGCCTCTCATTACAAAGTTTTGTGACGGATCATACGTTTGGATGAGACAAAGACTCCGTACGAACGATTTGCCACCAACAGCTCGATCAGATCAAAGAACACATCCAATACCAACTGCTAACACAACCCGATCATATCATGATCTAACATCCTATAACAAAGCCTCATCAGACTCACATATTGCTATTCACATATTACTATTCACTCATTATCAGATCATGCTGCATATATCCTGACTCCATAAGACTTTCGTCACTGATCGATATCGTCGTAAGCCCGTCCTACACGGAGTCGATTTACACGTACCTGAGTGACAGATCGTAGGATTTCTCTGACCCAATGGCGCCGGCAAGACGACCACCATCCAATGTATCATGTGACTGACCCAAGCAACTAGCGGCAAAATCACCATGGACGGCAAACCCATCGACAGACATACGATCAAACAGATCTGATATGCAGCAGATCAGACCGCTTATTACGATCAGCTCACTGGGATAGAGCACTGTATATTCATCGCAGCACTATGATGAATATCTACAAAACAAGCTCGCAAACTCTGAAACGAACTACTCCAGCGTGTATGACTCGATCATGCGAGCAAACAAGCCGTCAGCAACTACTCCAAAGGGATGAAGCAAAGACTAGGATTAGCTCTCTCGTTGGTACACGACCCCGATCTTCTCATCCGAGATGAGCCCATGTCAGGTCTCGATCCTCTTGGTAGAGAGCTCATCAAACAGCTCATGCTCGAGCTACAAACTACTGGCAAGACCATCTTCTTCTCTACACATATCCTCAGTGACGTACAAGATATCTGCAATAGTTTCACCATTTTACACCAAGGCAAAACAATCTTCCAAGATCAAACAAAAAACCTGACCAAACCGCTCGATCAGCTCTTCGTAGAATTGATACAGCAGCATTCTTCACATATCACCATTAAGTAATAACAGAAACGTAGAAAACCTACTGCAAAAATCCCCCTTCCCCCCTTTATCAAGGGGGACCACATCTACATAGTTCCCTTATAACTTACTACTTTTAGCTGCTACTTTTAACGTATTCTATGCGTACCATCTCATATCTGACTCCTTCATCATTCTGTCGATGAGTAGAAAAATCTCTCAAAGATCTCGATCGTGTCATCGCCAAACATCCTGATGATGAGATCTACTGTATCCATGCCATCGTACACAATCCTGGAGTGACCAAAAGCTATATAGATCGTGGTGTCAGATTTGTTGAGTCCATTGATGAAATCACGAATCCTGATGCAGTCGTGACTTTCTCTGCACATGGTACCAACAGGACTATCCTAGACGAAGCCAAGAAACGTTTCAAAGCAATATACAACCTCGAATGCCCACTGGTTACCAAGATCTACAAAGAAATCGACATGTACATGAAAAAAGGCATCACAACATTCTTATACATCGCCAAAGAAGATCATCAAGAAGCCAAAAACGTCCAACAATATGCAATCGATCAAGGAGCTACAATCTATCTATTCAAACAGGTAGAACATATTCCAACGTGACTAGAAGACACTTTGTTCATGGTCTTATCTCAGACGACACTCAACTACGACCACGTCAAGTCAGTTATCGAACAGATTCAACAGCGCTACCCGCATGCACAGATCCCTCCGATGACGGATATCTGCAAAGCTACACGAGAAAGACAGACTGTCATCCTCCAAAATCTCGATGCGTTCCAATCTCTCATCGTGCTATGAGGCAAAGAAAGCCACAATACCAAAGAACTATACAATCTATGAATCCAACATAACAAACATACCGTACGAGGAGAACATATGCAAGAAATCCTTGATACTCATAATCTCGAAGAATTTTTCAAGTATGATCGCCTTGCTATCACGGGATGAGCATCTACTCCAGAATCCGATATACGCAGTCTATTCAAGCTCTTCGTGAGTCATGGATACGAACCCAAAGTACTTAATCTTGTAGAAGAATCTTGAGCATATCATTAAATCTTTAGCATCAAAAAACATATAATAAGCGAATCTAGCAACATTTTTTGGTCCTTTATTCCGCCGCGGCGGATCGAGGCATCCAAGCGAGACGAAGTAACGATACTCAATCAGCACATTTATAAAATGATGAATTTTTATCTACTGCTCCCATGATGAATATCTCAGTATCATATAAACACATCATCAGATGAGTATGGATGGTCTACATATCAATGAACAAATGAGTCATCATCAAAGTATCCATACTTGCAATGATTCTGTTGTGATCAATAGGATATCCTAGCTACAGTATGCAAATCAGACCCAGCGACACCATACTAGTCAACAATATCAAAGCACTTCTCGATCAGCAAGTCAAATCCAAAGGTAGCTGAGTCCTGTTACAATACCAAAATATATTCGAGCGTGTCAGAAGCCGCTATGCTCAGGTGGATCGTATCCAATACATCACCATCAATAGCATTGATCATATACAAAACAAAAAATCTGACTACGATCGCCTCTGCGCGAACTGGTCAAGTATCTGTGAGTTTATCAACGTCAACGGGCGATTTACCATCTCAGAAAAAATCGAATACGTTGGAATGACGATCTATCTACTCACGACACTAGATCGTATACTCGCTAGACCCATCACACTACAAGACACTGTCAAACAGCTCCGCATCAACAACCTACCTGATGTTAGAGGTAGAGCATGATTCACGACTGTAGAGATCAATCTCCCCTCTATCCAATCACGCCAGGAGTTTTTTGAGGTCATGACACACGAGCTATGTCATGTGATTGATCTGTCTATCATCCAATGATCTAGCCCACAGATCGACAGCAGATTTGATCATTTTGGCAACGACGTATTCAAGACTGACGATCCATCACTCATATTCTATCAGATCAGTCGATCCGGATCCGATATCAGACGTCCGGATTCCAGACTCAGAAATTTCGTATCTGAATACGCCATGAGCGATGTGTACGAAGATTTTGCTGAGAGTTGTAATCTGTATCTCAACCATAATCAGACCTTTGATATCATGTCTCAGCAATCCTCTACATTACGCTCCAAATTCCTCTTCATGAAAAAAATCTTCGGCAACCAATTCATCTGATCAGGAAATACCTCCATCAACAAAATCAAAGCAAACCCCTCTCGAAGACCTTTTGATACCACGAGGATCTAGGAAGAGACTCCCGAAGACAGCTCTTGTTGCGCACAAGACGCCATATCCAAGGGCGAATAAGAACGGACAACAATACCATTTTGTTTAGCATATTGTAAAATTGCTGGTATCGTCTCTTCACTCTGACCTATCACTGGCAGAGATTTCGTCTGTGAAGTTGTTTCTCTTCAGTATTGTTCATATTGTTCAATCGTTCAGATAGGCACGACATGGATCACAGGATCCAAAATAGTTTTTCCAGCCATGTTCCCATAATTACTTTTTTCATCATTTTTTCCATCACGTTTTACTAGTTGTAATGATTGATGCACATTACTACTGATAGCGGATACATCGAGATTTTTATCATCTGACTCAATCACCCACTCATAGCGATTTTTCAAATCTCATTCTACTATTGGTCTCGCAAGATAGCGTCATATATGAGCACTCATTTTTTCTTTCAAATCATCAACAGAAGTCACAATATGAATTTCTTCTACATGCTCATTGAAGACATTACACGAAGCACTAGTTCTTCCTACGATCTCAAACAGAAAATCCTTCACATCAGTAAATCTCAGTATATCACCAATACAATAATTCCACAAACCTGAACTCGGATGTGTTAATAATACGACATATTCTTTGTTTGCTTCCACTTGATCCAAGCCTATGGTAGCAAAGCCAGCAGTACCAACCGCAGTACCGTTTTTTTCCTTTTTCTTTTTTGCATCCATCAAAGCGTGATATTTTTCTTTTTCAATGAACTGATACACAATACCATGATTCGTGACCAATTTCATCGTCTCTGATGGCGCAGAAGCATCAGCTCAAGTCATAATCTTACCAAAACCCATAAATCCTTCTGATGCATTGTACGTACTAATATATCTACGGTCTTGATGATTATAGTTATTTCATTGGATTTCTTTGAAGATAGCTTCGATGGCCTGTATCATCTTCCCTACCGGCGCTCATCCCAAGATGAATAACTCACACTTCCCAAAATACTCAAGAAATTTCTTATCACCATTATCGCCATATTCACTTCTAAGCATATCCCTAAAATACTTTAAAAATTCAATACCTCGAGTCATCACTCATGCCATCACGGTTACTGGTCAGCCTTGTATGACTTCTTGGGCGATCTGTTGTTTTTTTTCTTCTCGATTCTTGATACCAGCTGTCTTCTGAGATGGCAACCTCATAAACGTATTGACCAGCCATCCTGCATGACGAGCCAAGATGGATGAGATATAACCGACTCTCCCATTCAACGCACTACCCATCGTGAGTGTCTTGCCATAGAACATACGACTCTCAGGATATTGAGACAAATACCGCTGGATGATCTGTCACATGACGGCTTTATCATATTCTACTCTCTCTGGAGAGATAGGAACAAATTTTTCTCCTACTGATGTTCCAGATGTTTTCGCAACATGAGTGATAACAGCTGTAGTGAGTAAACTTTTATAAGAAGCACTCTTGCAATCTTTCAGGTACTCTTCTACCAGAGACTGTATATTATTTCGATGAGCGATAGGAAAAGTCATTCCATAGGACTGATATATGTTCTGCAATTCAGGAGATTCTGAATTAACTATTTCCATAAGTTCAGATTTTACAATCGCTTTATGTATTTCGCACTGAGAGTTCGTCTTTTGAAAATATTGGATAATCAATCATTGTTCTTTCAACGCTTGGGATAACATCTCCTGTTGCTGATGTATAACGTCTTCCTTAGATCTTGGTTTATCTTCGAACACCCCAAACAAACGCTTACGGAACCTTTCACTCTGCATCGCCCATCATATGATATTGCTGAGAGCTTTGTTCAGTACATTCATAATAGCCAATATCCGTACAAATAAATGAAAAGTATAACAAAAATCCTTATCAAGACAACTCTGTATTAATTTCATTTTCACAGACCTATTCGTTACTCAAGATTTCTGATAACACTTTAGCAGTAAGTTCAGGGAGATTTGATGATAATTGTATCGAATGAGTAGGATACGCTTTTCTCAATTCACCTAGGACGAGTATAATACCTTCTAGGGTATATCACTTCATCACAGCATTCTTATACTTATCGACTCAATTTGTAATATCTGTATCTCAAATATATAGTCAGTATGGTTGCTGATGATCTTGAATAGCTTGAGATAGTTCGCTTTGTACAATCTGTATCTTGAGCTGCTGTGATTTTGATTGTCATTTTAATTTTGATTCGATAGCCTTAGTCGCTCTGTCATATAATCATCAGAGATTACCTGGTAATTTCTGCGTGTTAGATCAGGATCAAGAAAATAACGACCAGAGACTCATGATACCATCAGAGATAAGAAACTAAAATGATTTGCATTCACAATCATAGTCGCTATCTATAAACAACTACTATAATAGTCATCTATATAACAAACAACAACATTTTCAACACATTTTACTGTATTTCGTGATATAATAGTTGACTATGTCAGATTTAAAAAATTTTCTCAAGACTACTCCTAGATATATCGAACTGCTCGAGCAAGCAGGTATCAAAACGATCAAAGATTTTTTGGAATATTTTCCCAGGACCTACGAACAAAGAGACGCGATCAAGACCCTCGATATGCCACTCGATGAATCCAGCATCATGACATTCCGTGCGCTCATCATCTCCAAAAAAGTCTCGCCCAGACCTGGTGGCAAACAATACGCTGAGATCGCATGTCAAGATCCTCTGGGGAACCAAGCCACCATCTATCTACGCCAGATCAACTACCAACGATCCGTCTACGAACCCAACAAACGATACCTCATCACCGGCAAACCCAAACGTATCGGTCGCAAAATTACCTTTTGGCATCCGAACGCAGTCCCTACCACACCTCCACCAGATACCTCCTCTCAAGAAACAGAAAGCTGATCCGAACATTATTTTGTGTGACGTATCGTGCCGATCTACTCAGAAATCCAAGGTATCAAGCCCGATCGATTCGCCAAGAGAATACGAGCACATCGTGATCTGATACAGCAATACTGTCATGAATACCTCCCTGTGGCATTTTTGTCACAATTCGACTTACGTACCGTCCCTGAGACGATTGATCAGCTCCATTTTCCTGACTCCCGAGATCATAAGGATCAGGCTTTGCATAGGTTGTTTTTTGATAGATTGCTCAGGATGCAGATCCACGCTCTCATGACCAGACAGCAGTACCAATCATCCGTATCACTGATAGCTGACCAGCCCAATCGAGAACTCATCAAACACATCACCAGCCAACTCCCCTTCCAGCTCACTCATGCCCAAAAAAAATGTATCAGCGAAATCATCAACGATATTTCGGGGAACAAGCCTATGATGCGTCTACTCCAAGGAGACGTCGGCTCTGGTAAGACGATTGTCGCAGCCATCTGCGCATACTATCTGATCAAACAACAACACGGACAAATTGCTTTGCTCGCTCCATTAGAGATCCTGGCGCAGCAGCACCATCGCTCTCTAGCCAAGATACTGCTTCCACTAGGTATTCGTATACAGATCATCACCTGATCTCTCAGCAAATCTCAAAAAGAACAGATCAAATCTGACCTCAAAAATGGAAGTATAGATATCATCGTCGGGACTCACGCTCTTATTCAAGCGGATATCGGTTTCCATGATCTCAAGATGGTCATTATCGATGAGCAACACAAATTTGGCGTACAACAAAGAAGCTTCTTCAAACAATTCAATAGTCCTCATATCCTGCAGATGAGCGCGACACCTATCCCTAGATCTCTTGCGTTAGCGTTTTTTGGAGAATTTGACGTGAGTGTGATCGATCAGATGCCTGCCGGACGCAAGCCCATCATCACCAAGATCATCTCCGAGCACGAGCGACACAAACTCAAACCCCGGATTATCAATAAAATCGAAGACTGACAGAAAGTCTTCATGGTAACTCCTCTCATCGAGGACTCCGAAGAACTCGAAAACCTCAAATCAGCATTTACTCAGTTCGAACATATCAAGAATCTGTATAGCGATACGAACATCCAAATCGGTCTCATGCACGGCAAACTCAAATCCAAAGAAAAAGAACACATTATGAATCAATTCAAAACCTGAAACATACAGATACTGATCGCTACGACTGTGATAGAAGTAGGAGTCGATATTCCTGAGGCTACGATCATGGTCATCTATAACGCAGAGCGCTTTGGTCTGAGTCAACTACACCAGCTACGTGGAAGGATCGGGAGAAACGATCTGCAATCCTACTGCTTTCTCGAGACCAGGAGCAAATCCTGAACCAGCTACCAGAGACTCAAAGCGATGGAAGATACCACCGATGGATTCAAACTCGCACAAATCGATCTACAATACCGTGGTTCTGGAGAGATTCTGTGAATCAGACAATCCGGACAGACGGATATTCCCTTGGAGATCATCAGCGATACGACATTTGTACAAAAAGCAAAAAACTGAGCCGAACGAATTCTTGAAAACTATCCAGGTTTTGAGTGATTAGATAAACTCAAAGACTTTATGAATAGCAAAATACATACCTTATTATCCTAGCAATATCACCCAATCTGCATCAATCAGGAGAATTGTCAATCTATATTATTAATGCTCAAACAACAAAAAAGACGAAAAGCCAGTTATAAAGCGTCATAACACAACAATCCAAAACAAAGCTTTATGAAGAATAAATCAGCATGTTCTCTTGAAATACCGTAGATCTGAGGTATACATGAATTGTGTTTTACTTTCTATCACACTATCTATGACAAAAACTGCCCTTATCGCACATCTTGCGACTAACCTCAGCATCTCCAAAAAATTAGCTGGAGACATGCTCAATACTCTGGTAACTGGTATCATCGCTGATGTCAAAAAAGGAAACCAAGTAAGCATACAAGGATTTGGTACATTCAAACCATCTAAAAGAAAAGCAAGAACTGGTGTAAACCCACAAAAACCAACTGAAAAAATCAAAACAACAAATTGAAGACGAATTCGAGTATCTCTCATTATTATTAGTTTGTGTTCTTGAGCATTTTTTGTACTAACATCACTTTTTGTTATTAATACAAATTTACAAAAGTATCCAGAATTATTAGAAGCAT
>JBGTAD010000058.1:0-6852 GCA_041750055.1 Candidatus Absconditabacterales bacterium
GTTTCTATTCGCTTTTTTGATGATCGTGAAGTGCGTGCTATCTGGGATGATATCCAGAATAAGCGACGGTTTAGTGTGCTGGATGTAGTTGCAGTACTGACTAATCAAGATGATTATCAGAAAACTCGTAATTATTGGAAGTATCTCAAAACCAAGCTTAAAAAAACAGATAATCAAGTGGTTAGTAAAACTACCCAGTTGAAGATATTCGCACCAGATGGGAAAAAGCGTTTGTCTGATATGCTTGACTATGATGGTATTGTGGTATTGGGTAAGACTTTTCCTGGAACCAAAGCTAATAGATTTATCGAATGGTTTACCTATAGTGATGAATCAATCGATGGACAGAGCAAAATCAAAGCCTATGCTTTATTTGAAAGCTCATTTGTCGATCATATAGAAATCGGTACGATCAAATGATTACAACAAATTCATGCATACTTATTTGGTGGACTATATGACTTTGCAGGACAGATTAGACAGAAAAATATCTCCAAAGGAGGTTTTCAATTTGCGATGGCTCAGTTTCTTGATGCTGCTCTCAAGACAATTGAACATATGTCAGAGAATACCATTGAAGATATTGTCAAAAAATATGTCGAGATGAATATTGCTCATCCATTTATGGAAGGTAATGGAAGAAGTGCTCGTATTTGGTTGGATCTGATACTCAAAAAACGTCTCGCTCGTTGTGTAGACTGGAGTCAAATAAGCAAAAACGACTACATGAATGCTATGATCGAAAGTCCTCGTAATAGTGCTAGAATTCTGTATTTGATCCAATATGCTTTGACTGATGATATCTATAGTCGTGAAATGTTTATGAAGTGAATCGACTATTCATATTATTATGAAGAGGAAGATATTGTTATATCATAACTTTTGATTTGCTTAGATGAATAGTCTCATTGCTTAAAACACTCAGAGTACTGTTGTCGCTCAGTTTACACCTTCTGCTATCACAGCAGAACACTATCACAATGAAGATGCACTCTAAAAAAGAGCTCATTGTACAGCTTCAGACTCAGGCGCATGAGTATCTCAAGATTATACAGAAGTCTGACTTGGTTGAGTATCTGAGAAATTGAGCCCTATGGTGTGGGCGTTGGGGTTTTTGAGGTGGGAGGTTATTTTTTCTTTTTGGGTTTTTCTTTTTGAGATAATGCACTAGCAGCTACTTTTTTTACACTTTTTGATGAATTCGGATTTTGTAAAAGTCTTGCTGCTGTAGTTGCGACTTTTGCTGATGTTTTTTTGGACATAGTAGTATGATAAAAAAATAAAAGCTATTTGACGATGGTATTTGATAAAAACTATTCCTAAAACGGAAAATCTAAAATGAAGTGCAACACCCTAACATAAGGAGTAAGATAATACTCTTATAGACTCCACTATCGATTGCGTCAATTGTTTTTTGGAAGAAGATCTGTGTCTGCTAGCAGTTATATGCGTTACGTGCTATATAGACTTATATAATCCTTTTTTGGAATATTGCAACGCTTGTTTTTTTCTTTACAAGCTCGTTCCTAGTATCTTATTCTCTGAAATCTCTATCTTGTGTCACAAAACTCAAGTTTATTCGTTATACTTATTAATATTATTGTCTCAATTTTACGGTGTGAGGGACGCACCATTAGTACTATGATCATGAGAGCATAAGATTTTCTTACAAACAAGCATTACGATACAGTAATCAGACTTTTTTGTTTTTTGGATGTTTTTGGAGAAAACACGCAACAATTTTTTAGTAATTTTAGAAAATTTTCATGATACAGTTATTGAAACAATTACGACCACGTTTTGTGGATCATAAACATATCGTCATACCAGCATTGCTGATTGTGTTGACGGTTCAGGTTTTACAGACCTTTTCTCCTCGGTCGGTTGGTCGAGTGATTCAATCTATCGAGCAACAATCTTCTCCAGAGGTTTTTTGGAATGCTGTTCGGTTTTTTGCTGTGATTAGTATGAGTATTGTCGTGTTAGATCGATTCTGGCGAAGGTTTTTTGCGTATTTTCGAGATAGATTGGAAGTGTTTTTGAACAATTATTATAGAGCCAAACTGCTCCAACTGGATCATGAGACGATCATATCCAAAGGGACGGGACGTATTAGTACGCTACAGTCCAGAGGAATCGCAGCGGAGATTTCGCTGTGTATGGCTATTTTACAAATCATAGGGATAGCAATACCTAGGTTCGTATTGATGCTGACGATGGTAGCGTTTATTGCTTCGTGGGTGACAGCAGGACTGATTCTGTGTGCTATCTTGGTAGTATGATTTGTCAAATTCATCTCCAAACGCGTCAAAGCGTATCGCTCCAAGATCAATAAAGCACGAGAACGTACCAATCGTATCACGACGAGGGTGACGATGGAATATCAGACTGTCGTATTGCATAATATGCAATCTGAAGAACAGTCAAAAGCTGTACAAAATAGTATGTTAATCCCTTGGTGGTGAGTACTGGCTGATGGACTCAATAATTTGGGATATCAGATGCTGTATTTGTGTTTTATTCTCATTGAGTTGTTGATTTATATATTCTTGGGATATCAGGCATTGACCTCGTCTGCAGTGACGATTGCACAGATCGTGATATTGACGCAGGTCATTCGACAGATGTGGCGACCGATTAGCATCTTGATGCAAGAGTTCTCTCAATGGAACAAACACGTCTCTGCGTATACGAGTCGACAGAAATTCATCAATACTCCTGCTACTATCTTGGATGGAGTGGCTCAATATCGCTATGCTGGAGGGAATATCGTATTTGATCAGGTTGGGTTTCTCTATCCGACCAAAGCATCTTCAAAGAATAAAAAATCTGACACATGAGAGATTGTAGATATCAAAGCATTGTTTGATAGGTTTTCTCTGGATATCCCAGCGGGCCGTACGACTGCGCTGGTAGGACATTCGTGATCTGGTAAATCGACCTTGGTGAAATTACTCTTGAGATTATACGATATCTCGTCATGAGATATTAGGATTGATGGTCAGTCGTTGAAGACATTGCAATGCGCTTCTCGATATGGTCATGTGTGATATGTGAGTCAAGAGCCAGCTGTTTTTGATGGGACGATCAGAGAAAATCTCGCGTATGGATTGAGCCAAGATAAGACTGATGATCAGCTTTGGTTTGCTTTGGAACAGGTCAAGTTGGCAAGTGTCGTCCGTGCCAAAGACAAAGGACTCAATACCCAACTAGGCGAGCGTGGCATCAAACTCAGTGGAGGAGAGAGACAGAGACTTGCGCTTGCTCGTCTGATCTTGCGTGATCCGGAGATTATTATCTTGGATGAGCCGACTTCGGCATTAGATAGTATCTCAGAGGCTGCGATTACCAATATCTTCAAATCATGGATGGGACATAAGACGATCCTGGTGATCGCGCATAGACTCCAGACGGTGATGCATGCTGATCAGATCGTGGTGCTAGAAAAAGGGAAGGTTGTACAGCAATGATCTCACGCAGAGCTATTGGCCCAAGAAGGAGTCTATAAGACGCTGGTCGATCTGCAGAGTGGTACGATCAAGGAATAGTCGAGTAAGACTTGAATGGAGTAGGGCTTGAATGGAGAGTGGGGATGGATAATGAAGATAAAGTTTAGTATGTAAGTATCAAACATATGTCCTTCCTGTCCTCCTACATCTCATCTATCCAGCGTGAATTCGACACGCAGCAAAGCACGGAGCATAGTTTCCGTCCTGCACTCAAGACGTTGTTGGAATCTTTGGAACCCAAGATCCTCGCTCTGAATGAATCGCAACGTATCGTCGGTGTCGGTATGCCAGATTTTACGATCAAGAATAGTAGGGATACTACCATCAATATTGGACGAATCGAAGCCAAAGATCTCTGGGTAGATCTGGATGAAAAGAAAAACTCTGACCAGCTGGGAAGGTATCTGGCTGCGTTTGATAATTTTATCTATACCAACAATCTGACGTTTCAGTTTTATCGTCAGGGGAAAAAAGTCACCACCATCTCACTCGGGACAGCGACCAAGCAATCCGTCACTCGAACAGGGTCAGAATCAGATTTTTCTCATCTGGAACAACATCTCAGGGATTTCCTCAGCTTCCAAGGGCAGACGATCACGTCACCAGACAAGCTCGCTCGTGCGATGGCACAAAAGGCGCAGTTGCTCAAGTATGCCATCCAGCAGATTTTCTCCCAAGAGGAGAGATCGCAGGAACTGGAGGGACAATATCAGACGTTCAAAGATCAGCTGGTGCATGATCTCACGCATGACCAGTTTGCGGATATGTATGCACAGACCATCGTGTATGGCTTGTTTGCAGCGCGTTTGTATGATCCGACCTTGCCTACGTTCTCTCGTGCAGAGGCAGCAACTCTGGTTCCCAAGACGAATCCACTCATCCGTCGGTTGTTCAAAGAGATTCTCAATTCTGATATGCTTGATGAAGCGTTGGCGTATGTGATCGATGATTTGGTCAATATTTTCCTCCATTGTAATGTGGCGGAGATTTTGCAAAACTATGGACGCAAGACTAATATGCAAGATCCGATCATCCATTTTTATGAGACGTTTCTGGGTGAGTATGATAGCAGTATGCGCAAAAAGCGTGGCGTCTACTATACACCGCAGTCGGTGGTACAGTTTATCGTGCGTGGCGTGGACCATCTGATCCAAAAAGAATTTGGGCTGACGATGGGGCTAGCTGATACGTCCAAGGTAGAGGCGAGTTTTCTCGACCAAGGCAAAAAGATCAAAAAATCTGTCCATCGTGTCCAAGTTCTCGATCCTGCGACAGGGACAGGGACATTTCTCCACGAGACGATCAAATATATTCGTGAGACGTATTTTGCAGGACAAGAAGGGATGCGAGCGTGATATATCGGGAAGGATCTTTTGCCCCGTATCTGGTGATTTGAGATTCTCATGGCGAGTTATACCATGGCGCATCTCAAGCTCGGGATGATGCTCAATACTGTTTGACCTCACCCCGACCCTCTCCTCGCCGCTCGTCGTTCCTCCTCACTAGGAGAGGGAGCAGAAAATCAGCGTGTCAATATCTATCTGACCAATTCGCTCGAAGAACCGCACGACAATATCGGCAATCTGTTTAGTATGCAGCTGGCACGTGAGTCTGAGCAGGCGTCCAGTGTCAAAAAAGAGCAACCGATCATGATCGTGATGGGAAATCCTCCGTATGCGTGAGAATCATCAAATAAATGAGAACGAATTATGAGGTTGATGGATGATTACAAAAAAGAACCAGGATGAACCCAAAAACTCCAAGAACAAAATTCTAAATGGATCAATGATGACTATGTCAAATTTATCCGTTATGCAGAGCATTTTATCGCCAAAAATAGTGAAGGTATTGTCGCCTATATTTGTCCGCATGGGTTTTTGGATAATCCGACCTTTCGTGGGATGAGATGGCATCTGTTGACGACATTTGACCTGATCTATACCGTTGATTTGCACGGGAATGCCAAAAAAAAAGAAGTCTGACCCGACGGAAGTAAGGATGACAATGTCTTTGATATCCAACAAGGAGTAGCGATTACGTTTTTTGTCAAAAAAGCAAAAAAGAAGAAGGCATGAGAATTGGCGACCGTGTATCACGCAGATCTGTATGGAAAGCGTGAAGATAAGTATGAGCGACTAAAAAATCAAACATTGGCGAGTATTCCTTTTGTTCGTTTGGAGTATTCTGCACCCAATTACTTTTTTGTGAAAAAAGATTTTGGGTTAGAAAAGGAATATATGGAGTTTGTTTCGCTCAATGAGTTGTTTCCTGTAAATTCTGCGTGAATTGTCACTGCGAGAGATGCGTTTACTATCAAACATAGTAAGCAAGAAGTGCAAAAGACTATTGAAAAGTTTCTCTCTTTAGATGATGAATCCGCAAGAAAAGAATTTGATTTGTGAAAAGATGTAAGAGATCGGACAGTTGCATTTGCAAAACAGGATTTGGTGAAATCATGACCAGATTTTGAGAATATTGTCCCTATCTCATATCGTCTTTTTGATTCAAGATACACCTACTACACGTGAAGATCTAAATGATTTCATTGTATGCCAAGATGAGAGGTTATGAAAAACTTTATTAAATGAAAAAATTTGGGAATAGTTTCTGTTAATAAACAACCATGAAATAATCCTGTTTCTTATTATTTTGCTTCCAAGAACATCATATCAAACTGATATATTAGATCAGATAGTGTTAGTATTGATACTCTTTTCCCTCTTTATGTCTATAATGATGATGGCACAGAACGAAAACCAAATCTAAACAATAAAATCATAGAAGAAATAGAGAAAAAGATAAATATGAAAATAGATATCAGCAAGAAAACATTAAATCATGATGAAAGAAAAAAATACTTAAGCCAAAAAAACAGATCAATGGAATTAAGAATTTGTTGTGATAGTAGTCTTAAGAATTTACCAAATATGATAAAGGCATGCGAAGAAAATAAAAAAATACAGATTTTGCTTTGTAAGTTTCCAATAGACGGTCGTATACATGAGAAAAATCCAGATTGATCACCACTTACTTGGACAAAAAAATGAAGTGTGTATTATAGTGCTTGATGATCTAGTGATTTAATCTGTTTGGAACCTATCATTTTATGAACATGCCTTGATGATATTTCTTTAGCTTCAGGTTTTATATGATACAAAGATAAAGAATCAAACAGTATACATTATGAATGAGATTTTCAAAAAAAATACTCTGATAATATAAATAAAAATTTTAATCTGCTTTTATCTGAATTTATAACTTTTTTTTGAAGAGAAAGAATCGAAAAAGATTATGTAGATAAAAAGTGAAAGACAAAAAACAATTTCAACGATTTTTTGATTTT
>JBGTAD010000059.1:0-32498 GCA_041750055.1 Candidatus Absconditabacterales bacterium
ATGCAGCAGAGTCTCTTGCAAAAGCGATTTTGAAGGACGCAAAAAACCTCTGACTCAATGAAGTTGGTATTATCTTTAAGGGTACAGGATTGGCGAGAGATGGAGTATTTAAAGCGATTAATGAGGTTTGACTTATTGATATAGCGTATATCAAAGAAAATACTCCAATTCAGTTTGGTTGATGCAAGGGTATTAGGCCTAAGAGAGCTTAGTAAGCATTTTCTTTTTATCTTTACGTACAAAATAAGCATATGAAATACACGTGACCTAAGCGTAAGTTGTGTAGAAGAGAGCAAGTAAATCTATTTGGTCCTAGCAAATATGATGTCAAGAAAGGGGCGAAAGTTCCTGGTATGCATTGAGCTACTCAGCCTAGACTTTCTGAATATTGAAAGCTTTTGAGAAATAAGCAAGTTCTAAAGAGAATGTATTTTCTTACAGAAAAGCAGTTCGCAAAGTTGGTGACTAAAACATCTCAAAGGTTTGCTAAGAACAAATCTTTGTCTCACGATGCTGTATTGATGCAGTTTTTGGAAAGCAGATGTGACGCTATATTGCTCAAATCTTGAGTTGCTCAAACAATCATGCAAGCAAGACAGATGTTAAACCATGGTCATTTTAGTCTCAATTGAGTGAAACATACGATCCCTTCTACTATGATGCAGGCTGGTGATGTTCTTGAAGTTAGACCTGCTCTCAAAGAATCTGTTCTCTATAAGGATGGTAAAGCTAATGCAAGTACTGTAGTTCCTAATTGGATGAAAACAGATGCTGCTAAGCAAAGAGTTGAGTTGATTAAAACCCCAGAAGTAGATGAAAAAGCATATCCAGTTGATGTACTGAAAGTTATAGAATTCTATGCGAGAGCATAGGCCATTTCTCTATTACTTTACGCCTCCAGTGACTTTTACTTTACACTACTAATGCATGCTTGATATACAAAAGCAGTTAGGATCACCGCAAATTATTGAAACATTAGTCGATGATCGTACAACAGTCTTCGAAGTTACGAATCTTCCCAAATGATTTTGACATACCCTGTGAAATGGGCTTAGAAGAATTATGCTTGGATATGATATGTGATGAGCAGTAACCTGATTGAAAATAAAGGGCGTTCCTCATGAGTATATGGTATTGGATGGAATGAAAGAGTCTATTATTGATTTTATGCTCAATGTGAAAGAATTGCGTTTTAAACTCAGTGAGTTAGAAGAGCCAACTCAGCGAATATCACACAAATTCTCTGGTGTTAAGTCCTATGTGTCATGAGATTTGAAGTTACCAAGTGGTATAGAAGTACTTAATCAAGATGTTCATTTGTTTGAGATTACAGATCCATCATTAGAATTAGTCGTTGAGATGAGAATAGAAAAGGGTTATGGTTATTATAGTATAGACTTTTTGAGATGACGTGAGAAAAAACAACCAGCTTGAGACCAGAATTTATTATTGATTGATAACGACTTTAAACTCGTTCAATACGTAAAATATTCGGTAAAGCAAGTGATCGAAGATTTCTCTTGATCTGTAAAAGATCATTTGATTATAGAAGTAAAAATGAGTCATGGAAAAGTATCTCCTAGAGATTTCTTAGCTTATTCATGAGAAGTGCTAGCATCGTATGCCAAACTACTGATATATGAAGATGCGTATATAGATAGATCTGTGTTTACTGATTATGAGTTGTTGTGATGAAGTTGATCAAAACTTCCAGAAGAAGAGAACATTAAAACTATGCCTATTGATGCTCTTCCTTTGTCAGAGAGAACAAGAAACGCACTTATTAAAAACAAAATACTGTATGTAGAAGATCTAGAAAAACAAAAAAAGAACGAGTTGCTATTGATGAAATGAGTATGAAGAAAAGCTGTTGATGAGATCACAATTGCATTAGCAAACATGGGTAAATCGCTTATAAATTAGTATGGGGTTTTATTATCATTTTGGTTAGATATTATGAGACACAAAAAAAACAGGCTAATAGAAATAAATACTGGTATGCAAAAAAGAAGTTTGGTAATGAGAAATCTTCTTACAAGTCTTGTCAAACACGGTGAGATTGTTACCACACCCAAGAGAGCTAAAGTCTTGAAAGCATTTGTTGATCATTTCTTCTCTCGTCTAATGGGTAACTTTGTAAAGTATCAGCAGGCATCTGATGTGAGGAGAGAATCCATTAGGTTTGTTAAAGATACCATTTTTGGTAATGATGAATGAAAAAAGGTTGTTAATGATCTTGTTCCTCAATTTAGATCTCAGTGACGTTCATCAAGCTTTACCTCAATCTTCAAACTGTGATACAGGCCTGGTGATTGAGTAGAGAAGATTCTCGTAAAATTATTATAATAACTCTAACTAACATTCAATAATTCTAACTAACATTCAATAACTCTAACTACAATCTCTTATTACTTATTGTTTATAACCATGTTTACAAAAAAAGATCTTAATAAGACATTGCGAGTGACGCCCAAGAATCTCAATGCGCAGAAAAAATGGGTAAAAATTGACGCAACTAAAGAATGAACACTATGAAGATTGGCTGTCAAGGTCGCTCGTCTCTTGATTGGAAAAGATAAATCATCTTATAATGACTTTTGGGATGCTTGAGATTTTGTCGTAGTAGAGAATGTCTCGCTTGCACCAGTTAGTGGTTCGAAGATGAAAGACAAAATATATTATACCTATAGCTGATATAAGTGAAATGTAAAATCTATGACGATGAGAGAATTGCTTGCTAAGCATCCAGAAAAAGTTCTTCGATATGCTGTAAGATGAATGCTTCCCAAGAACAAATTGAGAGATCCAAGAATGAAAAAACTCAAATTGTTTGCAAATACATCTGAGAAATATGATCACTTAGTGAAATAAATAATTTTATTGTCTGTAATATTCAATGACATAATGGCGGAACAATATATCTACGCATTAGGCAGAAGAAAATCATCAGTAGCAACTATTAAGCTTTTATCTAAGGGTTCTTGAAAACATTCTCTTACCCATGGTGAAACAACAGTTGATTTAAAACAATATTTTGGTGGTAACCACGCGTTATATCAAAATGCTATATCTCCACTAATAGTATTGTGATGAGATTATCTCAAAATGTTTGATGCTACTATTATTGTGAGAGGATGAGGTTCTAGAGGTCAGTCTGATGCTATCAAATTGTCATTTGCTAGGGCATTAACTGAATTCAATGATGAACTCAAGCCTATGCTCAAACCGTACGCATTACTCAAAAGAGATCCTAGAATTAAAGAAAGAAAGAAACCTGGACTCAAAAAAGCAAGAAAAGCTCCAAGACGATCTAAGAGATAGTAACTAATAAGTATCAATAAGATTCGTATATGGGATGAATTTAAATATGCCTATCTAATAATTAATATTAGTCTTGTGTTACGTTTGTATAAGCAAGCAACGCAAAAAAGTTAAAGAGTATTGATTTACAGTCGGCTTTAACTTTTTTGTTTTTATCCTCAAACTTACTATCGATTATGAAAGATATTCTCATCTTCGGGATACAGTGATCATGAAAATGAACGCAGGCTAGAATGCTTATGGATAAATATGGATCATCATATTCATATTTTGAGCCCGGAGGCATACTCAGAGCTCTCAAATCTGGTGATAATGTTTTGGGTAATTATATTAGAGAGGTTGTCGATCAAGGGCGTTTGCTCAATGAATCTGTTATATTATCTCTCTTTGATGCATATCACGCCACGCTGAATCTAGATCAGCATATGTTGATAGATTGATTTCCTAGGAATTTTCCTCAGATGTACATGTTTTTGGATAGGATGTATAGATACAATAGAGATCGAGTAGCTGTTTTGATTGATATTTCTGTAGAGGAGTCTATGAATAGATTGCTATTAAGATGACGTGAAGATGACAAACCTGAATTGATTAAACAAAGAGTTCAGCTATATTTCGATGAGACAATGTCTGTAATCAAAGAATTCGACAATCTCAATAAAATTATTAGAATAAATGGTATGTGAACAAAAGAAGAAGTTTTTGCTAGTATTGACGCAGCTCTCTATTCATAGAGAGTTTTTTTGATGTCAATTGTAACATTAGGTCAGGATATGCTTTTTTTGCCAAAGAATATGACTCTCGCTATGATTGATACATGAGGATATATCTTTATGCGGTACTATGTTTGCTTTATTGTTATACGATATCATCTGTGTTAGCACAGTGAGTGTCTTTTTTGAGCTTGGATACATTATTACAGCAAGCTAGTATATCAGCCTCTTCCAAGATACAGCAATATAGCCAATGACAATCATCAGATATTGCTAATTTGTATGATATGTCATTGGATCTGATACAATCTCAGATAGTTCAGAATATCAAAACACCTCTGGATTCTACTCTAGATCTGATGAACACTAGGTATCCTTCATGTCAGTCTCGTCTTGATAGAGAAGATCTTATTACGATACTAAGTCGTCGTCGTTCATTCGCTGTAGATTTCTCGCAGTTGTTTTTGGATATAGATTGAAATACTACGTTTCCCACGATGACGCAGTATGTCCAAAGCTGTCAGCGTCTGTTGTCGTGTATGAGCAATGAGACAATCAACCCACCCGATACTCAATGAATGCGTGATCAATGCTTAGATATTACAACACAGCAGTTCGAGATCTCTCGCATCGTCGCTTGATCTCAACAGCAATTAATACCTAAATCTGACCAGTTACATCTGTTTATGAATGGGACTATTGATGATAGTCCTTATGATCTTTTGGTTGATATCCATAATATTTCTACATTGTTGTTTCAGACACCTGAAGCACCCCCACAGGTTATTGCTTATAGATTACCAGAGGTGTCGTGATGATCAACGCCATCATCTGTGCTTGCTGGCGTGAGTCAATTCGCGCCGGTATGATGATGATTCGCAAATCAAGATAATCCTTTAACAGCAGCCAATGTGTGATCAAGTTTGAATCCTACTGCGATCTCTGTCGGTTCATCTAGTCGCTGAGTGTCAGGTTTTGCATGACCTAATGTATGAAATTCAAGTGTATTGACGAGCCAGCAAATCATTGATGGTTTTAAATCTGGATTGTCAGTACAAGATAAAGAATGAATATCTCAAGATGATAAGCCTAGCTACATTGAAGAACCATTGTCCTGTGATATTGATAGCTGAATATCTCAGACAAATCAAGACTCTCAACAGATACTTAATACTCTTAGTCGTGATCTCAAACAGTTGAATACATCATTCAATAGTCAGCAGCGCCTATTACAATCATTGAACAATGGGAGGTTTTGATTTTGATCTGGAAATACTACTGGAGGACTTGATGATGATGGCTGATCGTCTCCTGAGTCTGTTGATGCTTTGGTAGATCAATGATTTGATCTCTTTGCTGACCCTAATGACCCTTCTATAAGAAGCTGTTTGCGCAAGTGTGATGGTCTTTGATTCACGGACAAATTGATCTGTAGGTCTCAGTGTTTGTGCTGACAAATAGTCAGCCCTGGATTATGAAAATCTCCGCTTGCTGCGTTATGAGGTGATGAGTATCTACTTCCTCCTGGTGCTTTTACGTTGAGGTTTTGTAGAGTCCCTGCGACCAGACAGGCAGTACCACAATCTCCTAGTGTCGTGAGTCTAGAGCAGATGATGTCCGCTACCAATACAGTACTCAAAGAACTCAAAGAAAGCTGACAACTTATCAAACATAAACAGACGAAGGAAGTACTAGAGACTTCTATGCAAAAAACCAAGCTCTGACAATTGTTTGCATTCGATCTTGCTATTAGCTTTAAGCCAATATTTGCTGAGACGTCGGTATCTCAGCGTGCACTAGATGCACAGGAGACCGTCCAACGTGTCAAGACTCAGATCAAAGGATCCAATAATATCGATCAACAACAAGAAAGAAATAAATATCTCATCAAAGTCGACGCATGTGTTCAAGTTAACGATAATACCATCTCTACGAATAACTTGTCACAATCTCAGTGACAACAAGATCTCATAGATCAATGTCGCGCTAACCGTGCCCCCAAAATCTCGTACGAGGTTGTTTCATCTGCTCAGACCGAGCAGTCTGTAGTATTGTGAGCCCATATTGATGGATTTATCGATGCTCAGCAGCGTCTCTGGGCTCAGATGAATGAGATCCTTTTACAGATCTCATCAGTTTCCAAGACGCTTCAACAAAGAATCTCTACGCCCAACTAGTGAGTGTAGATTATCCTGGAGTATTCTTGTTATTGATAGTTTGTGTCAGTTTTTTATGTGCTTTGGGTTTTTGTTATTTCAGACAACCATGATGACAGTTATTTTCTCCCAACATAAGATGCATACTTATTTGCTGAAATAAGAATGTCATTTGGCAAGAGTTGTTAGCAATACCCAGCGTATGTACTAACAATGCTATGCGAGTGTTCTTTTTGAGATCTTGATGATTTGTTCGTTTTGTTTGAGTATTTTGAGTAAATAAGAAATTTTGCTAGGGTTGTTAAAGATAGACTGTATCGAGATATTAATTGTCCCATCACTCATAGTATCTATACTGATGTTTTCGAGCGTGATATACAGATCTTGGAATATGAGGATTATTCTGGATATGATTCAGGGTTTGTTTTTTACGCTAAATTGCATTGATAGAGTGTAGGTAGATAGCTCTTTCCCATCTCGATGAGCTTCTAGTAATTTTTCCATTCAGATTGTAGAGAGTGCTTTGCATCACATAGCGTGTATTTTGATGCCATTACGGTCAGATTTTGCTATGATGATGTCGGATAGCTGAGGTTTGCATTCAGGACATATCTGATATTCTAGTGTCTTATACGTATCGATGACAATAGCGTGACCAATTTTACTGGGTTTTTCGTTTTTGGAGATATTACGCATTGCCGTTTTGAGTTTAGATTCTTCTCGTTGTTTGAGTTCTTTGGGGTAATAGTGTCTGATGATTTTGGTTCTAGAGAGTTGTCCATCGTTGATCTTGAGTAACATGTTTTCTAATTCGTATCCTTTGAGATCTTTGCTGATGATATCTCTATCGTTATTCATCAAAGGTAGTCCGTATTCCTTGAGTTTCTCATTGAGACGAGATATTCATTTTTTGATGAGTACATTCTTTTCGAGTTGATGAAAATATCTAGAAAGTCTTGATTTTGCACTAGGTGTGTTGAGGAAATCGATCCGGTATTTAGAGGCTGTGATCGTCTGTTTGGTGGTGATAATCTCTATGACGTCTCAGGTCTCAGGGCGATATCCAATAGGTTTGATGACTCCATTCACGAGGGCGTTTTTGAATCTTAATCCTACATCAGAGTGTATCCTAAACGCAAAGTCTAATACCGTACTTCCTTGAGGCATTTCGATGATGTCTCCTTTGGGAGTGTATAAAAACATCTCTTTATGCAGTACTTCTATATTCAGTTCGTCTTTGAATTCTTCTTTATCTTCTAGGTTTTGATAGGTATCGACAAGTTCTTGTAGTTTCTTGATCCAGTCGCTTTGTTGCTGTGAGACGAGCGTAGGACCATGATGTTCGCTATACGCAAAATGTGCAGCTACGCCATATTCAGCTATTTCATTCATCTGTTCTGTCCTGATTTGTATTTCTACCGGGAATTTGAACATCCCTAAGATGGTAGTATGGATGCTTTTATATCCATTGAATTTGGGTACAGCAATATAGTCTTTGATCTTATTGATCAAAGGGGTATACGATTTGTGAATAATCCCTAATGCCTGATAACATTCAGCAATGTCTTTGGTAACGACTCTAAATGCTAATACATCCAGAATTTTAGAAAAATCTGTTTTTTGATATTTCTTATGCATCTTTTCATAGATTCTGTATGGACTTTTGAGTCTTCCTTTTACATCGAATTCTCTCAGTCATCCTTTGTACATGATTTTGGTCAGGTTTTTGATCCCTTTTTCTACATACAAATCACTTCCAAAATTCTTCTTGATCTGACCAACAATCTCTTCAAATGCCTCAGGATGTAAGATTTTAAATGAACCGTTTTCTAGATAGGTCTGAAAATGAAACAACCCTAATTTCTTAGCGATAGGGACGAATACTTTGAGGGTTTCGATTGCGATCCTTTCTCTTTTCTCTGGTTTGGGGTGATAGTGAAGCGTCTGGATGTTGTGAATACGATCTGCCAGCTTGACAAAAATGACTCTCAGATCTTTGCCCATAGCCAAGAAGGTTTTTTTGAGTGTCTCGAGCTGTCTATCTTCTCCAGTGTATCTGACCTTGGATACTTTCACCAGTCATTCACACAGGTCTGCTACTTCTTCGCCAAATGCCGCATCGATTTCTTCATATGTCACATCAGTATCCTCGATCACATCATGCAAGATACAGGTCTGTATCGTCTCGAGATCAGGCTTGAGATCCATGAGGAACAAGGTTGCCCTGAGTGGATGGACGATATATGGCTCTCCAGAAAGTCTGAGTACTTGCTCATGTGAGCGATATGCGAACTCATAAGCAGCTTGGATATGCGCAAGTTGTTCTGCTCTGAGATAGACAGACGCTTGTTCTATAATTTGATCTACCAAAAATTGTGGCTGGTCGTCAAAAATAGGTTGGTAATCAAAAAACTCTTTAATCTCAGGTAGTTCCATCAGCAATCCAAAAGAAATAAAGAAATCTGATCAATATCTTTTCTAACACTAGTGTTTTTTGGCGATGAAGTCAAGAGTTATTGAGCAGGATGTTTATGCAATGAGGGTAGGTTGAGTATTTTGATCAGGATTGTGTGTGTTTTTGATAGAAGCATAGTCAGGAGTTTGGATGACTGGTATCGATCATCCGGCTCCTGCACAGTATGTCACAGGATTGACTCGTTTTTCGACGACTCATTGTGCTCCATTAGATTCTATGATCTTATACATAGTGATTCCATTTTCTTTTTTGGTATCTTGAATCATTGCAACATGATGTAAACCGCCACATCGAGTGTATTGCGCTTGCTGAGAATACCAAAATAGCCAATCGCCAGATTTTGCTTGGTCGAGTTTTTTGCTTTTGATATCAAACTTCTCTCCAGTAAGTGTGTCTATAGTTGTTCATACAGTATTATGTCCATTACCCTCTGAAAGATGTTTGTTTTTTCTACACAATGATGGTACCCAGAGGTATTCATGAGGCTTTATAATTCACATATGTCTGAGTCACTGACTGATGAGTCCAGAACAATCTAGTCCTGTGACATTCTCTCCATATCATTGAATTGATGTCATATAGGGCTTACCAAGAAAACGACGAGCATAATCAATAACAGGAGAAGCATTAATATTGTTTTGCTGCTGCTCGTTATTTTGGTGTTGTGTCTGGTTTACTGTGATGTTGCTTTCTTCTCCATTCGTATCAATATTGTTTGTGTTTCCAGTATTTGATGTTGTAGACGTTTCTGTTTGTTCTATTTCTCCTTCTTGTTCGATTCGTTGTTTTCATCCTGATCTATCATAAAAAGCAGCTGTTTTTCTAAATGTTTGATCTTTTCTTGATTTGTTTAGATTATTCCCGAGTGCAGTTAGTTCTCATTCTAGTTTTAGACGTATCCAGTTTGCTTTATTTCATGCATTTTCTTTTGCAGATCACGTGAGATCTTTATTATCTGCAGTTTCCATCTTGTATATGTTGTCAGCAATAATATTTCGTATGTCTTGGTTCTGTAGTGATAGCTTCACGAGGTCTCTTGTTATTTCTATCTTTTTTACTTCTTGCGTACTAAATCCAATTTTGATTATTTCATGGTTAAAATACTTGATAAATGAATCAATAACTTGGTTTTCAAGTTCTGCAATTTCTTGCGTAGTTTCGACCTCTTCTGATCCCCGTAATCACTCCATGAAACTCATGATACTCGTGTGATGAATAAACTAAAACATACACAAAGTATACGTACAATCATTTGATATGCAAATTTTATACGGTATGATTGTATTAGAGAGAGAAATTGCTATATTACCCATTCATGATGATCTGGGGTCAGATTTTTTCATTGTTTTTATAAGTAACGTATAGAAGTGATATATGAATATAACCATCGCACGATATGCTCTATTGACAGCACTAGCTACCTGATTAGGATCACTTCCTTTTATCCGATACAAAGACGTCAGCAAATTCACTCTATGAATCGGTAATAGTATCGCAGCGTGATTTATGATTGCAGCGAGTTTTACGATGCTCAGAGAATGAGTCAGTAGCTCAGGATGGAGTGTCGTGATAGGTATGCTGATAGGATGTGTCGTGATAGTGTGGGCTCATCAGTTCCTACATCGCTATGAGCATCTCAAATTCGAATGAATTCGCTGAGCAGGAGCAGCCAGGATATTGCTATTGTTTGGAGTGATGACTGCTCATTCGTTTACCGAAGGTATCGCTATCGGCGCATCGTTTGGGCCTGGCGAGTCTTTGTGAATCCTCGTCACGATTGCGATGGCTCTACAGAATATTCCTGAGTGATTGGCTATCTGTCTGGTCATGGTCCCCAAAGGTGTCTCTCGGTGGAGAGGATGATTGTGGAGTATTGTATCCAGTCTCCCACAGCCGTTGATGGCAATCCCAGCGTTTATGATCGTGTCAGCTTTTCCTTGATTTTTGCCATTGAGTCTAGGATTCGCAGCTGGCGCGATGATCTGGATGTCTCTGGTAGAACTCATTCCTGATGCGATCGAGAATGCGTGATCATCTGTGATGGCGATGACTGTGACGATGAGTATTATTGTGATGATGTGTATTGAGTTATTGTTATAGCTTGATATCTTGATATATCTACCGTGTCAGATGCTCATTGCCAATGATAGCGAGATAGTCATAGCTTGCTTTTGATGAGTTTGTATAACGAACATGACGAATGATATTGTTGAAAGTACTAGAAAAAAGAGTATAGAGCTTTTACTTTAGCATGTATCATGATCATATGCGTCGTCAGCCTTCTTCTTTAGGATATGGTATTATAGCATTGTTGCTGGTTGGATGGATCGGTTTTTTGGTGGTATATGATGATGGCATTACATCTCCTTCCCAACCAAACATCAATCAGAATAGTATTGTAACCGATATATCTGATGATAATCCACGTCAGAAACCTCCAGTAGTCTTGAGTGAATATCAGCAGCAAGAACAAGAAATCCTACCTCAGTTTGCTGGGACGGGGCAGTATTCGTGATTGGTCACGGGTACGTATGATCAGATTACCAAAGATTTGCAGCTCTCAGTAAGTGGGTTGCAAAATATTGTGCCTACTACTATTATCAACTCTAATGCTAATAATTCGACAGTAGTAGATCTACAGCGTCTTGAATATGTCTATGAGAGCACCAAAGATCCTGCAGTGTTATCGTTGCTTGTTCAAAAATATCTGCTAGATTATTCGTATACGCGTGCATACGAGTTGATTGCTCCGTTGACACTCCAACAGCAATTGTCTGTCTTGAGTGGAGAAAAACTCTTGGCTCTCGCATTCAATGGTCCTTTGATGGATGTAACACGTCCTGCATCTCTAGGTGTCTTGACTGGTTTGATACAGGGACTTAGGAGTCGTGGCCAGATCAGTGATGATGTGGTATATCGATACGAATGACTGATTCAGATTGCTAATGGACAGGTATCTGTACGATTTACTCAGCTCAAAAAAATAACAAATCCGACCTATCTACCTCTCATCAATATATTCAATCAACGTCTACAGTATCATCAATCTCAAAAAGATCTACCAGAATATTATCTACAAGGACTGATTGCATTGGATCTCATGAATCAGTGATATTTTAAGGTAGCTCAGCAAATGAGTGCGCAGATTCTCCAAAAAAATGAAAACTATATCCTGCCATATCAGATATTGGCATATTCTCATTTCGTCCTAAATAATCGATCTGTAGCCAAAGAATATCTCCTCAAACTCTCCGAACTTGATCCTCCCAACAAACAGCGTTATCTATTTATGTTGGGAGTGTCCTCATTTCGAATGGATGAACCCAGAGATGCAATCGTATATCTATGACAAGTGACAGATGCAGTAACCAAGTCTGATGTCTTGAGATATCAGTTGATCAGTTACCAGCGTATCAGTGATTCTGTCAATCAAGCGAGGTCTATACAACAACTCTTGGCACGTCCAGATCTTCAGCAGTCAGATTTTGGTACGATGTTTGATTTGTTTTTTTTCGATCCATACGCACAGAGGACCTGATTTGCTTTTTATCGTGCGAATATACAGCTAGCTATTTTGACATTAGATCAGTGTTATGCCAAACTGCCAGTCGCTCAACAGACGATCTGTACCTATGGCAAAGCTGGAATCCTCCTAGCTCAATGAGAGCTTGATAAAGCAACGCAGTATTTATATTATCTCACCACGATCATGCCTACAGCGCCTATTTATCTTGCGTTGGGTCAATATTATGCACAAGCGGGAGACTCTACCAAAGCCAGAGATTTTATGCTCAAAGCAGCATTGTTGACTCGTGATGGAGATACCAAACAGCGTATCAAAGAGGAGATCATTTCGATCAGCCAGTAATATATCAGACAAAATATTTTATCACATACCTTTGAAGACGATGTATGAAACATTTATGTCACTAGTAGATCATGTGATTATGATCGGATGAGCATTATTGATTTTGGTCACGTTAGCTTTGATAGGAGTCTGGATGCTTATCAGTCTGAGATTATTATCGATGGTTCGCGATCTAGGTCGTCAATATACTCTCTTGAAAGAAAAAGTCTATGAACCCGTTATGTATATCAGGTTTCTGTTTGCTTATTTGACATGATCTGCTAGCAAAAAATCATCCAAAGAACAAAAATCTCAAGAAAAAAAGAAATCTGACTAACTTTGCTTGTTGTGTCTATATGTTATAAACTCATGGAGTTACTCAAAAGAGTTCTCTTGTGTATATAATTATATGTTTTGAGTTGCAATGTAGGGCGACAAAAATAATAAGTCTTTTTTGAAAAGATGATACTGACTTGTTGTTGATCTTCCTTCTATTGATCTCATCTGGTTTATCCAAATCCCATTTATATCGTATATCGATTTTCATTATGCATCACTCTTCTCATGACGTTGTCGTTCAATCTTCTAGACAACAATCTATTGTTTCTAATACCTTTTTATATTTTTGAGCATCTATACTTACAGTCTTTTTCATGGCGTGGGGATGATATTCTGTAGTGTGAGCTGTTAATTTTACAGGAATGTTGGTTGCGTGATTAGGATGACTTGCTCTCGTGTTTGTCATTTCTCGATATCGAGAAAAGATGAGTTATATGAATCTTTTGTTGTTGTATATCGGTTTTGTACTCCTGGAGTGATATCGACTCGCTGGCGTCATACAAAGATATCCACCAGAACTTGTCACCCAGGCTTTTGTAATCACATCGGGGACTTTCCTTGTCATGAGTCTGATAGGATACCAAATGAAAATTGATTTGCTCAAATGGTGAAATTTACTACTCAGTGCATTAATAGGTTTGTTGGTTGCGCGATGTATATTGATCATCGCGGCATTGTTGTGATTTACTGGAGGTCTTTCTGCTATTGGATTTGCTTTGTCAGTGATTTGAGTCGTGATTTTCTCTGCTTTTATCATTTATGATATCAACCAACTCAAAGAATTGGCCCAGACATGAGATCGTAGAGTAGAAATCGTGATGGCAATGTCGATTTATTTGACCTTTATCAACCTATTCATCAATATCTTGCGTATATTAGGATATCTCAATGGTGATGACTAAGAGCCATGAGCCGACTCGGACAGTTATTATCTACTTATCCAATTCTTCAATAACGAATGTAGTATTTTCAGAACCATGGGGCATATTGTAGTAAGGACTATTTTTGATTTTTATATTAATGAGTGATGAACCCGTTTATAAACAAAATTCCACAAAAAGACCTAATGACTAAGGATGCATTAGAAGCATGTTTGAGGAATGTTTTTAAAAAATATGGAGATACTGTCGTATGAGAAATTATTAATACAATAAGACCTTGTGTAGCTTTGCAAATGAACAAATCAGATCTATCACAAGACTCTTTTGTAATCAGTAAACTTGGGGGAACTCCTTTTTGTGATGATACGTATAGATATCCTCACACATTGCAATGAGAACCTATGTTGTTTGTATGACAAATAAATACACAGCAAATACCGTATCCTGATCAATTATTGACTTTATGATTTCCTAAAAGTGGAATTCTACAGTTCTTTATAGAGAAAGCGGATGACTATATGGCAGAAGAAATGTGCATTCGTCTAATTCAAGCTGATTACGAATGATTGTTTTCTAAGGCAATAAAACAACATGAATCTGAATGATTTCAAGATATGCCTTTCTCGTGAAATCCAGTTCTTTTTAAAATAAAACCATATCTTGTCTACGAAATAGCTCCTTTAGAATACATAGAAGAACATTTAGAACAAATCTCCGAAGAGGATGGATTCTCTGATGAGTATACAGATTTTTATCAAGCTATGCAGGAGGTCTATTCTAATGCAGAACGAGGCTGAATATCAAAAGTATGATGATACCCTGATTATACTCAATCATCAAAGGATAGTGTAGATAATAAAATACAGCTATTGCAGTTAGTTTCAGAAAATCATGATTTCATACGATGAGATGCTGGAATAGCACACTTCTTTGTGGATCCTGAGGATTTGAAAAAAATGGACTTCAGCGAGGCTGAATTTTATCGGGATTGTTATTAGGTTTAAATCCATAACAATCAAAAAATCTGACCATATTATACGGGTCAGATTTTTTATTTTCTTGAAAATGATTTCTTACACTATGCACACTATGCCTTTTTCCCAAAGACATGTTTGAGCATATCCATCATATTGGAGTCGATGACGTATTTGGTATTGTCTTTGAGTGCTGTTTGGACCGTGAGGAGTTGTTCTTTCAGGACAGCATTATCTTTGAAATACATAGACGCTGCTTCTGATTCGAGTTTGAGTGCGGTAGCTCTCGCCGCTGCGATACGTTCGATCGCAGATGCTTGTCCTTCGGCTTCGAGTATTTGTTGCTGTTGTACTCATTCAGCTTTGCGGATAGCTGCTTCTTTGAGTCCTTCAGCTTCGAGGATTTGTGCTCTTTTGCTTTGTTCAGCGATTTTCTGTTGATTCATCGCATCCATCAGTTCTCTAGGAGGATCGATACGTTGGATCTCGAGCTTATTGATACTGAGTCATCGTTTTGCTGTTTCGTGGCTGAGTTCGGTTTGTACTTTGGTATTGATTTTTGCTCTTTCTCCCAATACCTGATCCAAGGTCATCGTACCAATGATTGATCTGAGTGTAGTAATCGAGAGATTGGAGACAGCCAAGATGGGTTCTTGGATCTCGTAGATCGTCTTCTCAGGAGTATTGATCTGCACGAAGATGACCGCGTCGACTGTCACGACAGCATTATCTTGGGTGATCATTTCTTGAGATGGTGTAGAGATGACTCTTTCTCTCATGTCGACTTTGCGGACACTTTCGATGAACGGCATCACAAAGTGCCATCCAGAATTTAATGATCCTACATATTGAGAGAGTCTTTCTTTGACTCATTTTTCGTTTGGAGATACTTTGACCAATGAGTTGAACACAATGACGACCGTGAAGACGGCGATGATAATAGCAAGATATTCCATGATCAATCAAAAAATATAAATAAAAAGCTATAAATATAACGAGGTTGTAGATAAATAATATATGACTGCAATGTTTTTTCGTGCGAGTATCATGATTCAAGTATTCTAGTTTTTGGGATGGTTTTTAAACAGTTGATGTTTGATCAATGGCCAAAAACGTAGATATTCTCTGACTTGTAATCCTCTGTATCTTCATGCTGAGATGGTTATAATCATCACTCAGATGATCAATACTGGGAAACGCAAGAGCAAAGACTGCAACCATTCAAACGAATATAATCCCCACATCATTGTACATATGGCAGCAAACCGTACAAGGTCTTGCGTGAATCATGAGAGTCAGATCTTGTCATAAAATAATCTGTATATAGCTCGAGATATGAGGCTGATACTCACGATAGTGAGTGGCTGATGTAGATGCCCATACGAGCGATACTCAGGCATGAAAAACTGCATCAGTAATACGATAACTCCTGCCCCTACAAACGACCCCATCATAACAAGTCAGATCTTAGTACTATACAATACCGGAAGCCTCCTGAGTCATATTGCTACGATCCGACATGATAGTAACGTTGCAATGATCACAACACTCGTAGTTCATCGTCATAGGATCGCCATGATCTGACCTATGATGAGCGGATATGCGAGTTGGTAGATCGAGAATCCTACGACATGTTTGATGATGACTAAGATCATAATTGCCACACAACTTACCAACGCAAAGATAAGTAATTCGATAGGGAATCCATACAATAACAATTGATCTAAAAACTGACCTCACGATACGTCGTCTTGACTCATATCGGATGGATACAGCTGTATGCCGGTCATAATGTCGTATTGTCATAGTCATAGACGTAGCAATGCTGTAGATAATTGCTCATTGTTCATGATATATATAGTGCTTCCGCTGAGTCATTGTGATTGCTGTGCTACGTATCTTTTGATCAGTCTAGGGTCTAGATCGCTTTCGAGTATGACTTTTCTAGATTGGGTTGATACGTTGCGTTGGATGATTTCGAATGCTTGGATGATGTTTGTCATCTGGATCAAAAATCAGTCGTATGGCTTGTATCATGACTGGATTGCATATACTCTATTTCGCTCTGTAGGAGTATAGCGTATGAGTCAGATAGTAGGGTGTTGGTGTATGATGGGTCATCCATCCTCTCTATCTGATATCATGACAAAGAGATATTCGTATGCACTGATATTTATGGATACAGACACTTCGCATTGGTCGTACGTGATGAGGTATGTGAGTTGGTGCGTTCATGCTATTTTGGGTGTGAATTGAGCTATGTTTCATGTGCCTTTTGCGATGATTCCCTGATATGAACTTACAGACCGGTTGATGGTTTTGTCCATGAGAGCAGATCCAGTACTAGTATCATCGTTTCGTTGCACGAGCTGTCCCTGGTATGGTATTCAGATTTTTTGGGTAGAATTCGTGATAATTTGATAGCTATTGATATCACATGCTTGCAGGTTGCCAGTAGAGATATCTTGACTATATCCGATATTTCATATTCATAGTACAGCTCAAAGCATACATATCGACAGGAATAATTTCATGAATGAGTTGTTTCAAATAAAATCAAAACCTGACCGAGACTATCGTTTTATTCAGCTACTTCAAGTATTTGTTGACAAAAAACGATTGCTGAGTATGATATAACGTATTTATTTTGTATACATCGTGATGAACATACTCAAATGCACTAGCCTCATCATACTTCTTGGCAGTCAGATTTTGTGATTGATGGCGTTTGCGCAGTCTGGCGTATGAGTAGTATCTCAAACATCAACGCAACTCGCATGACCATCATGAAATGTAAGTGCTGTCTGAACTACCAATTCTTCAACTCAACCCATCAGCTCTGTTGGTATCGACTGCAGGCCAGACCAGATGACGAATGGGACTTGTTCACTCAGCGTCTACAAACTGTTGTGAATCAGACAATCGACACCCAACCCTAATCCGGGCATTTTGATCAATGATCTTGTCTTGTCTGCTACATTTTTCATTGGGACGGTTGCGACATTAGCGATTATCTATTCATGATTTATGCTCGTACGAAATAATGCTACCGGTAATAGTGAGGATCGAACCAAAGCGAGAAATAATATCATCAATGCTTTGATCGGTATTGCATTAGTTTCACTCAGTTATACGATTATTAGACTGATACAATATCTTGCTGCTGGGTAAGGAAATTTTGGCAATAAAGATAATCCCAATCGCAGCAGAGCTGACGGGGATTCTGAGACATTTAGATAAAACCCTCCCTACCCTCCCTTGTCAGGGAGGTATTCACGAATATTATGTTGGTTGTGTGATTACTTATGATTGATAATCGCATTTTGTATGTACTTGCAGGATATTACCTTACTCCATGTTGTCACTAAAACATGAGTGACACTCCAGCCTCCCTGATAAGGGAGGGGGACCGCTCGCGGTGGTGGGTTCCTGAAAAGGGACTAGGTGCCCCTTGAGGGTAGGTGCCCATAGGGCGGAGGATTCTGAAAACATTATAATCTGCTTATAGCTTATAGCTTCTGACTTATAGCTTCATAGCTATTTTTTTACTACTTCGATCTCATCATCTTTACGGATTTTGGCTGCTTGTATGCCATCACGCTTAGATTCTTGGATGAGTGCTTCAGCTCCACTAGGATCTTTCATGAGAGATTCGAATTCTTCTTTGGTGAGATATTCTTTTTCTAGCAAGACGCTTGCGAGAGTGTGCATCAGTTCCACATTATCAGAGAGGATTTTTTTAGCTTGCTCATAACACTCTGCAATAATCGTCCTGATCTTGGTGTCAATCTTCTCAGCAGTCTGCTCAGAGTATGGTCTATAAAAATCATAGTTAGTATCTTCTCATGTTTTATACTGACTGAGTCAGATTTCTTTATCCATTCCGTATTTGACGATCATATCCGTGATGATGCGCGTCACTCTTTCCAGATCATTGGATGCTCCAGTTGTGATTTCATCTTTGCCAAACACGATCTCTTCGCTGGCTCTTCCTCATAGTAGACACACACATTCATCGAGAAATTTAGCCTTGGAATACAGATATTTGTCTTCTTCGGGCATCATCCACGTGACTCCTAGTGCCATACCTCTAGAGACGATAGATATCTTTTCAACAGGATCTGCGTTGGGCAACAAGTGAGCTGTAATAGCGTGCCCTAGTTCGTGATAAGTAATCAGCTTTCTTTCTTTTTCTTTGATTGATTTGATTTTCTTTTCTGGTCCCATGATGACTTTTTCTAGTGCGAATTCGAAGTCTTTAGCTGTTAGTACGGTTCTGTCTTCTCTCGCTAGTTTCAATGATGCTTCGTTGATGATATTCTCGATATCTGCTCCTACCAGACCGGTTGTTCTCTTAGCAAGTGATTCAATACCAACTCCTTCAGTGACTTTTTTATCTTTGAGATAATATTTGATGATAGCTTCACGCTCTTCGAGTGTTGGTCTACCCACGAAGACTTTACGATCGAATCTACCTGCTCTCAACAATGCAGGATCTAGGACATCTGGACGATTGGTCGCGGCTACGACGATGACTTTGGTATCGTTTTCAAATCCATCCATCTCTGTCAAGATTTGATTGAGTGTTTGCTCTTGTTCTTGGTGACCGCCGGTATGGCCATTTCCACGTTTTTTACCGATAGCGTCGATCTCATCGATGAAGATGATCGAAGGAGATGTAGCTTTGGCTTTGCGGAAAAGATCTCTCACTTTGGCTGCTCCCATTCCTACCAGCATCTCCATAAATTCTGATCCAGATGCTGAGAAAAACGGAACATTCGCTTCTCCTGCGACAGCTCTTGCTAGCAATGTCTTGCCTCATCCTGGAGCTCAGTGTAAGAGTACTCACTTAGGCGGTCTGGCTCAGACTTTGATATATTTTTCTGGATTTTTGAGATAGTCGACGATTTCTTGGAGTTCTGCTTTGCATTCTTCCATACCTGCGACATCAGAGAAACTGGTCTTGGGATCGCTCGCTTTTTTGAGTTTGCCTACCGAGAAATTGAACGGCATACCCATTTGCTTGGGTCACATGAATCTCATCAATCCTACAATGATCAATAATACTACCAAAAAAGATAAAATCTGAGCTCCTATCTCTCATAATACAGTAGGTTGATTATAGATTGTGTCGATACGAGTAGTCCCCGTTATACTGATTCCCAATTCTCCTATCGAAGTATCGATGGGTTTGTTGGTAGTCGTGGTCTGGTAGGATTTGGTCATTACTGGCTGTCCAAAAGACATCATACGTCTTGTGTTGGTTCCTGATACAGGAGAGTATCATACCAGTTGCTTAGCATCGATGAGTTTGATTGATTCGAATGTTCCTGATTGATACAGCGCAAGAAAATTATTGAGATCTGTGTCGGTATTTTGAGATATCATGACTGCTACATTGCTGCCATCAGGAAGAGTCTCTATGTTAGTAGTATTAGATCGGTACACTATTATAGCTACGATAGAGAGTGCACCTAGCAAGTAAGATGGTCGTTGTTTCATATTCATATAGTATCAAGAATATAGACAAATAAATAATACACAACCTATACTCATCTTGTATGAATAATGCAATTGCAACATTTCACGAAATCTCGATACGACTCATAGGTGCCAATTTTTGACAAGCAATTCAAAAAAAGTATAGTTTAGAATGATTATATGTAAACAAGAAATAGTTGAAATTGTTTTACTCCCTTCAATCTAGCATCCATGCCATCAGATCAGACTTCTTCAGTTGTTATTCCATGAGTAAATCCATGAGCAACTCCTTGAACAGATCCTCAAGTTACGACTGCCTGAGTTACAGATTTTTTATCTTTTGCGATGAATCCAGATCAGACATCTGCTGAGTGACAAATCCCACCCAACCCCTGACAAATATCTCCTAGTCCCTTCGAAGAGTTGATACCCAGCGTAGCTCCAGCAGGACAGCAGGTAGATTTTGATGTATGAGATATTGCTAGTCCATTGCCTGGTCAGTCCTATGTAGACACACAGTACCAACCAGAACCGCCTCTGGATGTATCACAAATGCCAGCTGAACCTATGATGTCAGAATCTGTCTCAACACCAGGAGATTTTTTGGAGAGTGTGTCTGAGTTCATGCCGACCAAGCCAGAATCAGTAGTTCAGGATCCAGTAGTTTCGGAACCCGTCGTTCAAGTGTCAGATGTTCCACAAGTTCCTCCACAAGAATCCTCATTCCAAGCATCACCAATCCAAGATAGTTGACTACAAAACATCCAAGAACAATCATTCCAAGAGCAAAAAACCCAAGAAGAGGAACTGCAAGACGCTTCTGTGTCTCTAGAAAATCCGCTTTTTGATTCTTGATCTCAACAGATCGAGCAGCCTCCTGTGAATACTCAAGATGTTACAACAGCTGATGTAGTATCTCCTGTATGACAAGATTTTGTCCAAGGAGCATCACCACAAGAAGATCAAAATCTGATTCCTGTCACTCCAGCAGTGATGGATGAACCAACTTCTCCTGTATCAGATATGCAGTGACCACTTCTCGACTCTCCGTTTACTGATGCAGAGTATAAGACTGAAGATCAGAATCAGTTTAACAATCAGATTCAGACAGTAGGTTGAGATGTTTCGCCATTCTCATCTGTGGTTGATGTGACCCAGACGTCAGATATCCAAGCGAGTGATTCTGTTGGATTGTGATGACAAGATGTTGGCGGGACTGATCTCTCTATATCCATAGATAATATGATGGGAGAATGAAGTCTTGAGAATACTGCTGCTGAAAATAAAACTTTTGAAAACACAATAGTATCAGACTCGATATCAAGCGACGATAACAGTTCAGATGGGCTCTCCAATGAGATACTCAACAACCCAGACATCGCTATGCAGGATCAACTGTCTCCAGCTGTTGAGTCTTCTGTAGATGAGCAATCGTCAGATTTAGATTCTTTTGGAGATAAATCTTCGCAGGATGAAATGATAACCCAGCAATCGTCTCAGGGTTTGAATCAAGAGACTATACAAGATGATTCTACTCAGGTACTTCCGGTAGATGATAATCTACAACAAACGGATGGGTCTACTCAGAATGAGACTCAGTCTGATGACTTTCTAGTACAAGATACTGCAACAACATCAGACAATCTTCCTGCACAAGAATCATTGCTTCTATCACAGTCAGTACTACCGCCAACAGAAGAGATCTCTGGTTCTACGAATTCAGAACCTTTCGAAGAGGACGTACTCAACCCTACCGCTGTCAGCCCTGTCGAGTGATCTACGATACTGCCTATAGTGAGTGACGTCATAGGTGAGCAACTTCCTACAGATAACTACTCTGGGATGCCGGTCACTAGTGCGTTCTATACATTAGGTGATAGTCTCAAACAACTGACCAAACTGGGTGTGCGAGACCCTACTTCTGCATATATCTTGCAAGGATACAATGATGAACAGACTCACATCCATTATGCTTTTGAGATGATTGATGGTGGCAATAGTCTCACGATTACCAAGACGACTACTTCTAGTACTGATTCTGTAGTAGATGTATTGGTGTTTGCTTATGATATTATGGATTTTTCTCTCAAAGTCTCTCTAGATGGATCCGAAATATACATAGAACACGAAAGTTGACCTTCAGATGTTTCTAGGCAGCAGCTCTTATTAGAGAAACTATGACGTTTCCAATTGATGATTGATGAACAGATTGATGCTAAACAACAACAGATAGAACAACAACGCCAGCAGGCTCAAGCAGAACTCGAGCAACAGCGCAAAATTCAGGAAGAAGGACAGCGTATTAGTCAACAAATTGAAAATTTCTAGGCTCATGCTTGAATCTGTTATACCAAATCGTATAATCTGGTCTCAATTGTTTTTGAAACATTGAGGTTAGTATTTTTAGTACAAGGTATATCATCAGTCTATGAATAAGAAACACCATAAAAAGAATAAAAAATCTGGTCACAAACCTATCATCATCAAGACTCCAGCACAGATAGAGGCAATACGTCATGCAGGTCAGATTTTGACTACTCTTTTAGAACATATCTCACTTTTGAGTTTGCCATGAGTATCATTATTAGATCTAGAAGCTCATGCTGCAACCTTTCTCAAACAACATAATGTCAAAGGTGCTTTCAAGTGATATAATGGATTTCCTGCTAATCTCTGTCTGTCTGTCAATGACTGTCTCGTACATGGGATCCCTGATCGCTATCGTCTCGTCGCATGAGATGTCCTCAAGATCGATGCAGGAGTGACGTATCAGTGAGGTATTGCTGATGCTGCTGTGACGGTGATCATAGGAGGCGAGTTGGCGAATACTGACGGACAGCTTTTGATTGATGCTACCAAAGACGCTCTCGACGCAGGATTAGAGACTATTAAGCCTGGTGGTTTGATTTCTGATTATGCCAAAAAAGTCCATCAAGTAATCAAAAGTCGTTGATTTAGCGTGATCGAGCTTCTCACAGGACATGGCGTGGGAGTCGAAGTCCACGAAGGTCCGTATATCTATAATATTGATCATCCTGATTTGAGATGACTGACCCGAAAGCCATGAATGGTCGTAGCTCTAGAGCCTATCACAGCACTCATCTCTCGCGAATATATCGAACAAGAAGGAAATGCTCGAAACCTCTATACTCAGCATGGCGACATGGGCGCCCAGCGAGAATATACTGTTGCTATTACTCAGGATGGAGTGGAAGTGTTGGCAGGAGTGAGGTAATACACAGGATATTAGAGGATTGGGACAGATGATATCAGAAAATGACGAATAGCATATAACGAATAGCATATAACGAAATACGCATAATAATTACTTTCTACTTTCTTCCCGTTACCTTCTACTGCTTTATGTATAAGGATGCAGATATCTTGCTTCTAGTATCTGTTGAGTAATACCAAATGGTTGTAGTCTAGGATGATTGAGTCGTTGCTTCCAGGATTCATGACCATTTCGATAGGGCAGGAGACCACTACACAGGACTCTGCTGACTACTCTGTCATTACATGTCAGCCAAGGATGATCAAAATCTGATACATACCATTCGTACTGTGGTCGATGATGTATGAGTTTGCCGATATCGTATCGTGTCGGATCAAATTGTTGTTGATACTCTGTTGCTGATATCTCAGTCACGCTTGCTAATCGCATCAATTCATGAGCATGTGCAGGATCCAGATAATACATGCCGTTGATATCTCCAGATTTGATGTGATTTGGAGTCCCCAGATCGAACACATGCGCCATCTTGGTCATTTGGACTACCCCTTTGATCACAGCATCTTTGACCTGTGCACCACTACTCATACTAAAGACATGCTGCTGTCCTCTACTCATCTGTGTGATGATGACAGGCAGTGGATGATCCAGTTCGAGAGCATAGTGATGTCGACTGATACCATCGAGAGATGAGGTTTGTTTGATATCTTGTAGTTCATCGTATGCAATATCCACGAGTCTGTGCCATCAGCGTTGACTGAGTCGAGCAATGAGAGCACAGTCTTTTTCAATCCGTTCTTCTAGTCCAGATAGGATTGCTTGTTCACGAGTTAGATGCGATGCCATTCAGGTGGATCCAAGGCTATGTGTCTGACAGTCTTTGGCTTGTCTAATACCTACGAGATATGCTGGTATGACATGAGTGTTATGCGTTTTCAAGTCAGTGAGTGAGGTCAGCTTTGTTGTTTGGTTGGTCTGTATATCAAAGACTGATGTTAATGACTCAGGAATGCGAGCTCATGAAATGGCTGATTGAAGTATTCAAGTAACTCAGCCAAATCTTTCGCAGGCTTCTGATATGGATCTTGCGCGTGCTCCTGATTGCGTGAGATGACTTCCTGATCACTGACGCACAGAGAAGATAGTGTCTGGATCATCGCTTACCAATCCAATAGGCGTGTGAGTATACGCCGATCGTGCTCATCGCTGCTGGAAATCATGAGTCAGTGTCATATGTTGCCACAGCTGATCAATAGAATTGATTTTGACTATCGGGAAGTCTGGAATGCTTCCCCGAGCTCATTGCACAGTGAGAAGGTCATCCGCATTGATCTGAAATCATCCAAATAATCACTGAATCAATCTACTCAATGTACAATCAACAAAAAAATCTGACTGAAATGTCAGTGTCAGTTGTCTTCGGCAATCGATGAGTGTGAGTCAGTGGTGTTCGATCTCTGAAATCTGCGCAGTAGATAATCGGAACCGATTGATCATGATAGGTGTATCGGTGAGTTCGATGATTGGCTGACTGATCATTCATGACAGAAATGAATCTTTCGCGCCAGGATCTAGCGTCATCAACTCACACTGAGAGTCAGTGCGATGATGGATGTGGATGTCTCAGTGGTTATTGATTACATATCCAACATATTCTTGTGTGGTTTGATGATGCATAGATAGTCCATCGCATAGCGATAAAATTCCATAAATTCTTCATACGTGATAGTTTTTACTAATTCTGAGAGTTCTCTATTGGTGAGGAGCTCGTTTCCTGGGAAAAGTCTTGATGTGTTGATATGGTAAAATGTCGTATCATAATTATCATAAATCATATAATACTGCTTAGAAATAGTTATTTTCATCATTTCAAAGGATTCTTTGTTGCTATCAAAACACGTTTGAAACATGTTTTTTAAGAAACTATAAGATCTTGTAGAATTAAATTCAAAAACCATTTGTAATCCATATCGAGTCATTCTATATATATTGTAGATAGAGTAGTCTGTGTTGTCCTTAAAGCGTACAAAATCATTAAGATTTTCTGCTATAAAAGAAGAAAGGAATACATACATACTGTAAGAATATTTAAATGGAGCAGGTAGTAAAATTATAGTTAAAATATTTGATGGCTCTTGTCAAGATCAACGGAATGCCTTAAAGTCTTTTTTGATAGGACGATATAAGAAATTCATACCATTGTGTACTTTTCCTCTATTATCCAGAAACTTTTCAATTTCTAAGGTGCTTGAATATATAATGGACTTCTCTATATCCCCACTAAAAGATACATGTACTTTGTTTTTTCTAATAATATTGTCATATAATAATGATGCCTTTTCTAAATCGATATTTTCTAAATCGAAAGATCGATCAAAATAATGTGTTTGATCATTTTCTGTATCTTGATATAGTAATTCAGCCATATTTAAAAGATAATCGTCTTTAGATGTGTATTCTGATTCGTTTTTTAACGTTGTCTTCTCGAAATCCAGTTGATGTAGGTCGTTTACAAAACTGGAGTCTGATAATATCTCTTGAGTTATGTTGATCATTGTCCCAACATCTTCAGGGATGCATTTAAATTGAATTTGAAAACCACTTCAAACTACTTTGCCATTGAGGTAATTATGAAATTCTGTTTTATCGAGATATACTCATAAACATTTAAGATATTTATTTGAATTGAGAATGAGATGCTCTAATAAATGGAGTGTCTCTAATGGTATTTTTTGATTGTTGTCAAAAAAGTAAGAAACACGAACCACGCCAGTCTGGCGTGGTAAAATAACAATATCTCATCATTTAAATGTCTTTCTTATCATTTAAGTAATTACCAGAAAAAAATTATAACTTATCATAATGAACTGATTTGCTTAATTTTGTTTATTTGAAATCATTGTCTTCGCTCATAGACACCTTAAATAATACCTGACTTGTCGTGTTGTATGCAGCTGCTTGGATGTGTGCTAACATGGCATTATATGCTATGAAATAAAACTAACTATAAAATAACAAAATCCCTTGAAATTGCAAGACCAGTTTATCCCCATAACCGCAACATTTCACAGGATGTCAAACAATTGTTTCTATTTTTTTAGTATTTTGATCATTGTTTTACTGATGATTTCTTTGGATAGTGAGGTTTTTGTGAGGGTGATGTCTATAGAAATAGTATGTTTCAGCTTTTTTTGGATTTTGGTGTCTATGGTCTGACGCAGATGTGTGACGAGGTGTGAGTCTTGGTAGAGCACGATAGATCCATGATGACACTGATATCGACGTGCATTATCTGCTTGATCATGAGTGATAGGCAGAGGGACGATGATTTGAGCTACTTCAAAGAGTCTCTGCTCTGCCAGTGATGTCGTGCCAGCGCGTGTGATGACGGCGTCTGCATATCGATACAATAGTCCCATCTGTCCTTGTGTGACGCTATCGAGTCGACAGACATGATCAAATCATTCAAACTCTTTTTTTAGTCAAGTATTGAGTGTGCCTCCGATGATGATGAGATAGCAGTCTGACAGTTCTTGTGTGTTATGTATCTGTGCTACCGCTTCATACAATGCTTTAGCACCCAGAGATCCTCACGTGACGATGATGACTTTCTTGTCATCCAGCATAGCTCGATCGATATATAGTCAGCTTTGTTCTTGTCTTTGTTGATCAGAATGATCTGCGTCAGGGATGAGTGAGACGAGCTCATCTGAGAGGATCTGTCCTATCGTCTGTGCTCTGGGTAATACATGATCAAATCCTGTAAACACGTATTTGGCTAGTCTCGCAGCGAGGCGATTGACGAGTCCTGGACGAGTATCTGACTCATGTACGATGATGGGGATGCTGAGTATTCTAGCCGCGATCACTGTCGGGAGAGCGCTGTATCCTCACTTGCAAAACACTAGGTCGATATGATCGCGTCTGAGTCGGTACCAGGCTTGCCCAATTCCTCTCACGAAGGCGAAGAGATCGGTGATGTTTTTTCGTATTCCAGCGATTGTGGTTTCTCTACGTCGTTTGCCTACGCTCAGAGATCTAAATCTCAGGGCAATGCCTTGTCATTTCAATTCGTGTGATATCTTCGCTTCCATACTCGATGCTTGACCATATCGATAGTGCTGCTGGATCTGCAGACGATATGCGTCATGCTGCTGGAGATATTGGATCAGGCTACGTATCGGATACACATGTCCGCCCGACCCTCCTCCTGCTCGGCAGATACGTAAGCCTTTGCTCATGAATAGTACAAAGTAACAAATAAATCTGACCGAAATGTAGTCGTTTGAGAGGCCTGTTTCAAGAGTGATTGTAGTGAAATACTTTCTTGATAAAGAAAAAACTCCCAAACGCTTCACAGCGTTCCCCAATATGGGAATTTTAAATCATCTTGTTTTTTTCGCCTTCGGCGGGACCAACTTTTGCCTACCGGCTGCAAAAGTTGGCAAAAAAGCCTCGTCGGCCAAGAAATTACGTTATTACTTAGACTGATGTGTTTTTGCTTCGAGCTCAGTCGTCCCCGAAGGGACCCACTCCCTCGCTGGAGTATGGATTATGTTCAGAGTTGAGTGACTTCATCCCATTTTTTGTTGGCCGACATTCCCTGTTGTAGAGTTTTTTAACGAATTTTGATTGGATTTAGTTTGCTATCTTCGTATGATAATATTCTGATTATTTTTTCAGGTTTTCCTGTTTGTTATTCATCCCAGACTAGACGCCCCAAAAGTCTTTCCCTACCGTCTTTATCCGGACACCCAAAGGTCGTCCCTACATTATTCACTATGTCCAAACTCCAATTCTCTCTCCAATGACAACAAGGCAATGCGCGTGCTGGTACTATTACACTCAATGGTGTCAGTGTTACGACTCCTTGTTTCATGCCAGTAGGAACCAAAGCGACCATCAAAGGTATTGTATTGGATATGCTGCGTGATCCTCAGTATATTGGTCAGCATCTCGAGCCAATCAACCTCATCCTGGCGAATACGTTTCACTTGTATTTGCGCCCTGGTGCTGATGTCGTGCAAGAGGCTGGCTGACTGCATTCATTCGAGCGTCGACCAGGTTTGATACTCACGGATAGTGGCGGTTTTCAGGCGTTTTCACTAGGATCAGGATCTACTCGTGCTGTCGGGACTCCTCTTGGTAAGTGAGATCTCGTCAAAGAATCCAAGCCATTAGCCAAGTTGCTCGATCATGGAGTCAGATTTCGTAGTCCGTATGATGGATCGACGCATCTCTTCACGCCACAGAATGTCGTAGACACCCAGATCGCGCTAGGATCGGATATCATGATGATGCTGGATGTCTGTAGTCCTGCAGGCATCACCCAAAAAAAATACGAACGCCAGATGTGGACGACGCATCGCCGAGCAAAAGAGGCATTTGAGTATTATCAGCCTTTGTATGAATCTTCTAAAGGTATTCTCGTGCCGATCGTCCAAGGATGACTGTACGAAGATCTGCGTCTCCAGTCGATCCAGGCTCTCACGCCCTTCGCGACGGATATGATAGCCGTAGGCTGAGTGAGCGTAGGAGAAGCCAAAGAAGATATCCACCGTATTATGCAGTTCGTAGGACCCCAGCTTCCTACCGAAAAACCTCGCTATGTCATGGGTATTGGTACGCCAGAAGACATCGTCCAGGCAGTCAAGTCAGGTTTTGATATGTTTGACTGTGTGTTGGCGACCAGACTGGGGCGTCATGGCACGATCTTCTCTCCTCAGGGTAATCTTAAACTCAAAAATGCACAATATAAATCTGACCATAGTCCACTCAATCCTGATGTTGATCGATTTCCTGCTCAATTTACCAAGGCGTATTTTCATCATCTCGTGAGAGAGAAAGAGATGCTTGGCTGATCATTACTCTCGCTGTACAATATCCTGTATCTCCACCATCTCTGTCAGGGATTGAGAAAGGAGATCATAGCAGGTTAGTAATAGGTAATAGGTAAAAAGTAACAGGTAAAGATAAACACACTATAAAAAATCTGACCTTGATGATATCATGGAGGTCAGATTTTTTAATTCTTTTAGGTCAAAATGATTTACAGATAGGTCTTTTGGAGCATTTGGTGTTTTTTGGGAATATATTGATGAATTAAGGAGTATCGTATATATTGCAATAATATATGAATCTTGATAGATGGGGCGGCTGACGGGATTCGAACCCGCGACCCTCGGAACCACAACCCGATGCTCTAACCAACTGAGCTACAGTCGCCATACAAATGATAGCATATATGGATTTTATCTGTGTTTTCAACAGCAAATTGTCTTCTTGCTTGAGCAATTCTTCTGATCATACCATCGAGTTTAGCATTATTCAGTATTTGGAGTGGTCGTATATGAGTTAGTGTGCTGTGAGGTGTGTTTGATTGTCCCAGTTCGTGATGCGATATCATCTTACACGTCGAGATATTATCCTTCCTGATGTTGTACTCATTCTTCAGGTAAATCGACTTTGCGATGAAAAATCTCTTCAAACGGAATATGTTTGTCAAAGGTATCCAGATACTTATGTATGTGAGGTTTCTTGGTGAGTAGTTTGGATATGCTCTCCATCAGGATAGTGTAATCTCCAGACTTAGGATAGATGGTCGTGATCGGATCGAGCAAACCGGTAGGCCTGATGATTTGCTCTGCAATATGGTCACTGAGCTCCAGCTCAAACGGTCCAGGCGTTGCGGAGACAAATAGCGATTTGGTGTCAGATTTACTTTGTAGTTGTAATGTCTCATATTGTTTTCGTGCGAGTTTCATTTCGAGTTCATTCCATCCTAGAGGACGATGTTCTCTGGCGCTTGGGAGACGAAATCCATGGTTGACGAGAGATTCTTTGCGTGAGCTATCTGCCTGGGGCATGGCGCGTAGCTGAGGCACAGACATATGCGACTCATCGAAGATCATCAGCATATCATCAGGGAAATAGTCGAAGATAGTATACGGTGGCTCTCAGGGGTTTCTCTTGTCAAAATAGATCGAATAATTTTCGATACCATTGACGAATCAGGTTTCTTTGATCATCCTCAGATCATAACTGACTCTTTTCTTGAGTCTTTGTGCTTCGACGAGTTTGCCAGCACGTTCGAATTCACCGCTGACTTCGATCATCTCAGCTTCGATAGATTTCAAAATATGTTCCAAATCTGACATATCCTGAAGGTATTGACTTGATGGCCAGATCGTACATTTTGCTACGATACCTTGATCTTCGAATGACACGGGATCTTTCTTTTGGATCATCTCGAGTAGATCATCAGAGAAAAATAGCCTGTACATTGCTTTCTCCGTACTGGAGTAGATATCGACCATATCTCCTTTGAATTCGAACATTCCTTGTTCGATCTTGGATTGGATGGGTTGGTATTGCATCGCGAGGAGTTGTCTCTTGAGCGTATCGAACTCGTAGCGTTTTCCTGATTCCAAGAAGATCGAATGTTTTTCGAAGAATTCTTTTTGTCCCAATCCATATAGCGCTGATACGGATGCGACGACGATGACGTCTTGTCTCGTGAGGAGTGATGCGAGCGTTCCTAGCCTATACATCTCGATTTCTTGATTGATGGTAGCTTCTTTCTCGATATAGACGTCTTTGTCTGGTAGATAGGATTCTGGTTGATAATAATCAAAATATGACACAAAATAATGTACCGCATTATTCGGAAAAAAGTGCTTGAACTCTGTAGCAAGCTGAGCGGCAAGAGTCTTATTATGAGAAATGATCAGGGTCGGCTTTTGAAGTTTTTGGATAATATTTGCCATCGTGAATGTCTTACCTGTACCTGTCGCTCCTAGCAGGGTCACTGCTTTGTGTCCGTGATCATAGGCATTGAGGATCTCAGCAATAGCACTAGGTTGGTCTCATCAGGGCTGGTATGGTGCGTTGAGTTCGAACATCATAGAGGATAGTATTCAAAAAAGATAAGAAAAAACAAATCTGACTGGCTTTGAAGTTAAGAGGAATACACAAGGGAGACTGTATTATTACAAACAGATCCCTCTTGCTCCCCCTTTATCAAGGGGGACGACATCGAGATTTATAGCTGGATTGCCACGCTTCGATCGCAATGACGTCCGATTAGACGATGACTGTTATTTAGATGAGATGATGATCCTGAGCGTATTGTTCACATCGACGTAGTTCTTGGTCGATGAGGTCAAGCCCTTTGGATCGAAAATCTGGATTGCTGATATCTATTCACATCTGAGCGAAGATTTCCTGGGGTGTCTGTGATCATCCTGCTGCAAAGGATTGTTTGATGTTGTCCATCGTAATAGTCTTGTTGGCTAATAATTGATGGAGGCTAAGGGCAATGAGAGCTCCTCCAGCATATGCATACACGTAGAAATATGACCTAATATGAGACCAATAGATCCACCGATTTCCATAGCTGCCGCTACAGTCTACTGCTGGTCAGCATGCTTCAGCCATGCAGCTACTAAACAATTCTTGTATTCTCTGAGTACTCAGATACCCAGACGATCTATATTCGTCATGGATGACACGTTCGAATTGATAGCAAGAGATTTGTCTATGGATGGTATTGATGAGATTATTGAGTCTAGAGATACGATAGTCGAATTGTTCAGTCTCGCTCATCTGGGATATCATATATTGACTGACAAATTCTTCACAAAAGGTGCTGGGATACTCAGCCAAAAACATCCCAATATGTCTATCCAAGATATGATGATCTTGCATCAGGAGGTGATGGAAAGCATGCCCAAATTCATGTGCAATAGTTTTGAGCTCTTTTTTATTGTTAGTAAAATTGAGTAAGACGTAGGGTGTTTGTCTGCTAACCCACATACAACATGCTCCACCTCTCTTGCCAGACGTTGGTAGTGCATCGACTTGTCCGTTTTCCCAGAGCTGTTCGTACATCCCAGAGAAATCACTATCTACTCATGCGAAGACTGATTTGATCAGCTCGTAGGAGTCATTCATACTGATCTCTTGAGATGTTGGTGTTCCTGTTTGGTACACCAGATTCCTTTCATAATATTGCAGAGACGGGAGTTTGAGGAGTTTTGCTTTGAGTTGATAGTATCTATGAGATATATCGTATCTATC
>JBGTAD010000060.1:0-7415 GCA_041750055.1 Candidatus Absconditabacterales bacterium
AGTCCCCCTTTGAAAGGGGGGCGTCACGAAGATGAGGACGGATTGACATGAGGTGTAGGGATGAGTATAAGAGAGTCAGAGTTTTTATATTTTTAATTGGGTACTTATGTCTGATACAGCTATTAGAATCCGCATTACAAAAAAACAGATGAATATGACACTGTGATCATTGCTGAGATGATCTCACTCATCTGGAGAAATGATTTTCTTACCGACTAGAAATAGGAAGTCAGATATCTTGATTGAGGAACACAATCCGGTTGTGCGGTCGTGATCTTCTGATGAATTTTTATGACGTTTGGATGCTATGATACAACATGATGAAGATCATAGAGCGTAAGAAATTTACAAAATCTTTGGAGTCTGCAGATGTTTTTATCAAAAAGAAGGTGAAAGAAACGATGCAGTTGTTTTTTGTTGTTCCCCAGAGTCCTGTGTTGAATAATCATGCACTGAAATGAAAAAGGTTTTGAGAAAGATCAATTAACGTAACATGAGATCGAAGAATTATATTTAGAGAACTAAGCGATGGAAGATATGAGTTAGTTGAGCTTATAGATTTGTGAACGCATAGTCAGTTGTATTAGTATAGATTTTCTTAGACATCTCCCCTCGTGGGAGGTGTTTTTGGTAATTGAAAATTCGCCCTAGCTCTAGCCTTCTGAGATATCCTCACCCCAGCCCTCTACCCTCAAGGGGCACCTGGTCCCCTTTAGAAGGGGGATGTCACGAAGATGAGGAAGGATTGACAAGAGGGGGAGGGATGAGTATAAGAGGGTCAGAGTTTTTATATCCTGTTGTTCTTCTCATGTATTCTATCGTAGCAGAGACTACAGAAACTATTACTATCAACATACCCAAACATATTTGGAAACAGCATCATAGTGTGTTTGGACAAAATGATCAATATGATCAGATTGATCTTGATTTTCGTGAGTTAGAGGTGTATGAAGTTTCTCCACAGATTGAATATCTTGCTTCAAAAGCATTATCTTCTGACTTTGTCTGATTTACTAAAGTTCTTTAGTTCTTTCTTGTGATTCGACAATGTATTTGTTTGATGCTGTTTTTGATAATGATCATGTAAAAAAATATGTCCATCAAAGATGATTAACAAAGGCTTATTTGAAAGCTTTGTCATCTATCAAAGATGGTTGATCAAATGCTTTGGATTTAAAAGAAAGAAAGCCGAAATGATCCGGAATATATCAATTTAGAATCAATCAAAAATATAGATGATACGCTTTAATCAAAGGTGATGTTCTTTATGTCATTGATATCGATGATCATCAATAACCATATTCCTTCAACCCTTCTCCTTCGTGGGGAGGGTTTTTGGTAATGAGAAAGTCAGCCTAGCTCTAGCCTTCTGAGATATCCTCAGTCCAGCCCTACCCTCAAGGGGACCTAGTCCCCTGCGAAGGGAGGGAGGCTGTCGGATTTCATGTTTTTTATCAAAAGATCCCCCTTTCTACCCCTTTGAAAGGGGGGCGTCACGAAGATGAGGAAGGATTGACATGAGGGGGAGGGATGAGTATAAGAGGGTCAGAGTTTTAGTTTTTTTTATAAGGTATGCAGATGACTACTTTTACTATTACAGATGAAAAGCTAAATCTTAAAAAACAAACATTTTTGACATTAAATGATTTCTTGGAGGAGGTATATTTGTTGGATTCAGTACCTGTACAGGTAGGAAGGGTTTATGATGATGAGTTGTCACCAGCTCTTTTGGAAAAAATAAAGCTTGCTGAAAGCATTCCTTTATCCGAATACACCAATGCTCAATAATGACTTTTGTGTGTACTCATATTGTTGAGATGCCATGAATTATAGAGTATCTTAAGAAGAGATCCTTATATAAACAGTATATTAAAGCAAAGAGACATCTTCTTGATTGAAATTTTGATCTTGTTGATTTTCGTAAAAGAAGGCCTCATACACACAATGTTTGGTATTTAAAACTGAATAAAAAATATAGAGTCTTGGGTATCATGGACTGATCTACTTTCAAAGTCATTGATATAGATGATCATCAATAATTATATTCTCTCAAACATCTCTCCTCGTGAGAGGTGTTTTTGGTAATGGGAAAATCTCAATTGATTTTGATTTTAGATGTGTTTCAACTCATCCTGAATCTCTGCACTCAAGGGACTTCTCTTCACGAGAGGCTTTTTTATGAGTTTTTTGACAGCTACAGAAAAATCTGTATAGTCAGGTATGTTTCATTTCTTATCTGTTTTGCTTATGGGTTTTTCTTTGTCAAAACTATGACGTCGTAGCATGCTTACCATATTGGTAGGATGTCTTATGATTTCTCAATCCGCTCGTGCTGGTGTGTTAGATTTTGTTGATATTCAGGTACAGACTTTGATAGATAGATATACGTCTGTGCACTTCAATACTCCGGGTAATGATTTTCAATGAGGAGTTTTTTGGCTTCCTACGATATCTCTTGCTACTCCCGTTACTATCACGAACGGATTTGATTCTCGTACATGTACCAAAAAACTGAGATGAATCTATTATAACTCTCAGAGAGGTGATAGGCTACGACCTATGGATCAAGAGACGTTGGATTCATTTCTCAGTGTCCAGAGCGCATCATATAGTGGTTTGACGATTTCTGGATGATGGTATACGACCTGTAGTGGTAATGTATATGCTATCTATGGACAAATCACGCTCAATGACCGTGGAAATCTGACTACTCTGACTGCTGGAGTACCATTCAATTTTATGAATAATGCAATATGATCATCTAATTTGATTTCTTCGTTGCAGTATTTCGATAATAAGACTCCGTTAGGATTTGTGTATGATGTAGTAGGAGGGATTTCTTTTGTATGATGATCGATGAATACAGGATATGATCAGGTCATAGCAAATCTCAATGGTGGTGCTACTGTCAATCAGCTGTTTTCTTATAGCTGATCTGGAATTGTCTATACTGGTGGGATTGCCGTGAATGGATCATCGTTTAATCAAGCTAGGAATATATTATTGACGTTATGAATCAAAGGTACGATAGGTCTGTGAGATACCCTCAATTCTGATGATAGAAGATCGATATTGGGTAATGCAAGTAGAAGAACCTCCGTATTCAATGCTCCGAATGTGACGATAGGATCTCTCATTAATCAGGTCAATAAAAATGCATCATCGCTATGTAGAGGTAAAAGATTGTACGAGCCTTCTGAATGGAATGAGGCATTACTCAATAATACTATCGTATGTATTGTAGCAGATGCATATGATCCATGAGTGAAAGTATCCTTAGACTTGCAAGAAGTTTCAGATTATGATGGTAAGACATTTATCCTCAAAAATGTCGATCTCGTGTTGTTAGATAGTATGGATGAGAGTAGTAATGTTCCGCTGAATGTATTTATTGATGGTGGTAATTTGATGCTTCAATCTATTCCTAATAATAAACAACGTTTTCAAGGTAATGGATATCCTACTGCTGCACAGGGCGTAACATCATGAACCCTCTTGAGAGGAAATATCTTGGTCAATGGTCTTGTGACAGGTAAAGATCCCCTGAGCTCTGCATATGCACCATATCTACATAAATTGTATATCCATGGTAAATTAGCGAGTCTGAATACTCCGTTGCAGCCTACACAGGGTAGAATAGATCAGGTTACTAAGCTTTTTTTGGGTGCTGGTCCTGCTATTTTGGGTCTGATCAATCTGCAAGAAGTGTTTGCTCGAGAATGTAATACATTGGAGTGAAGATGAGGTGATGGATCATCATGTAGTCATCCTAATGATCAGTTTGCGTTGACGCCTTTTGTGATTATCGATGCTAAGATACCTACTCTTTTGTTGCAATAATGTTTAGATTCTTTTATTATCTGTTTGATAATCGTTGTGAAACATTTCTTTTTGTCAGTCCGTAGTCTCATCCTCACGTTGGTGCTGTATTATGTATCGGCAGCATATGCTCTAGTTGTAGAAGTTCCTCCCAATCAGTGATATCAAGATGTCATTGTGTGACCTTCTACGAGGATTAGTGCACAATCTGATACATTGATATGATTTATTCAGCTCATCAATCAGTACCTTTGGTTTTCGATTGGTATTGTGGCGTTCGTGGTATTGTTGTATGGTTGATTTCAACTCATGACTGCTCAGGGTGACGCAGCAAAAGTCTCAGATGCGAACAAAATATTGCTCAACGGTTGAATTGGTTTGTTTGTCGCTATACTTTCCTATGCTGCTGTGAGGGTGATCGTTAATTTGTTTTAGACCCAATAAAGAACTGGTTTTCCTGCCGTCCTTTGTGGTAGAAAAATTCAGGCTTGTGTCTTAAACGTAAAAGATTCAAATAGCCATAAGATTATAAGAACATAAAAAAGAACATAAAAAATCTGACCTGTATAAAAGGTCAGATTTTTTGTTTTTTGGATGATGATGTTATTATTATACGAGATCTTGTTCGTCATGACTGCTGGGATGCGTATCAGCACCTTGTTCTTCGATAGTCATGCCTATGAGAGATTCTTGTGCGGTACTATCGTCGGTGATGTTTCCTTTGCTGTCTGCGTTGATATACACAAACATTGGTACAATTAACGGTTCTCTTCCGATAGTCTTGACGACATATTCTGTGAGATCATCTTTGACGAGACGTAGATTGTATCTAATGTCTTTGACTTTTTTAAGGTTTTGATAGTATTCTCTACGTGCAAATTCTACGATCATGGTATGGATTTTTTGTACTTCTGATGAGTAGACAAATCCTCTGGACTCTATTTGGATGTTTCCTACGAGTTCTCTGGTATTGGTATCTACTTTGAAGATCAACATTAATACTCCATCTTGTGACATGATTTGACGTGCTTTCATGACGTATTCTCCAGACATATGTCCTATACCGAGACCGTCGATCATGACAGTGTCCAGTTTGTGGGCTTTGTCTGATATTTTGACTCCGTTGTCATACAATTCTATCACTCATCCGTTATCTACTAAGAAAACATGTTCAGCTTTGATTCCTACTTCTACGCCTAGTTTCTTATTAGCATAACGAGCGCTTAGAGTTCCGTGAATTGGTACAAGATACTCTGGTTTGAGTAGTGAGGTCATCATTTTGATATCTTCTTGATATGCATGTCAGGATGCATGGATATCCAGCTCATTGTTGGTCACGACGTCGATACCTTTTTTGATGAGATCATCAATCAGTCCAAACACTTGTTTTTCGTTTCCTGGGATCGCTGTAGCAGACATGAGGACTTTATCATTGGGTTTGAGTCTGAAGTCACGGAAATCGTCTCTTGCCATTCTCGAGAGCGCAGCAAATTCTTCTCCCTGTGCTCCGGTACAGATGACCATCACTCTTTCGTCAGGGAGCTGTTCTACGTCTGGTCACATTTTTCTGATGTATCACTGCGGGAGTTTGATATATCATAGCTCTGTGATTACCGCTACGTTGTTTTGCATTGATCTACCTGCCAAGAATACCACTCTGTTGTATTTGACAGCGCTTTGGATTGCTTGTATGACTCTACCGATATTGGATGCGAATGTTGCTACGATGAGTCTGCTTTTAGATTCTTTGATCATGACATCTAGGTTGTCTCAGATGAGTTGTTCTGATGGAGTACGTCCTGGTTTGTGAGCATTGGTACTTTCTCATAGCATGATTCTTACTCATTCTTGACCAATTCTAGCGATCTTTGCGAGATCTGCTGGTTTGTCTATGGCTGGTGTGAAGTCGATTTTGTAATCTCCGGTATTGACGACTAGTCCTTTGGGTGTATGAATTGCAAATCCTAGCGACTCGGGGATATTGTGATTTACTCTGAAGCACTCTGTAGTAAATTCACCCAATTTGATGATATCTAGTTCTGGATCGATGACTTTATATTTGAACTGTTTGATCATTTTGTGTTCTTCCATGATTTTTTTGATCATGAGAATAGTCAATTGAGCACTGTATACCATCGGAAATCCTAGCTCTGGTAGTACGTGTTTGAGCGCTCAGATGTGATCTAAATGGCCATGTGTGATGAGAACTCCTCTGATTTTTTTCTTGTGTTTGACCAAATAACTAATATCTGGAATGATATAGTCTATTCAGAGCATTTCGCTTCATAATAGCATACCTGCATCTACTATGATGATGTCGTTTTTGTATTCTAGGTACATCATGTTTTCTCCTACTTGTTCCAATCAACCAAGAAAACCAATTCTGACTGGTGTTTCTTGAGGATTGATAATGAATTCGTGGCCTTGTTGTAGCATGAGGTTGCTTGTCTCTTTGCCATTAGATTGAGTTTGTAAGACTCATTGTTCTCTATCGTGATGGTATGTTTCACGACCAATGACAAATCAGGATTCAGATCATCAATTTCTTGGGGATACATTTCTTGTCGATACATTTCTTCATAATCAGCTTCTAGGGCTTCTATTTCTTTCTGTTCTTCTTTCTATAGGATTTCTCTCTACAGATGTTCTTCTTGTTGAGTAAGGTTTGGATATGGTGGTTGGAAGTTCTGTTTTAGGGGTATTAGAGTCTGATGTAGTAGATTGTTGCTGTGTTTGAGATGTGATTACTGATTCTTGTGATGACGTCGTGGTTGGTGTTTTGGATGTGACAGTCTTTTGGATTTGGGTTTTGGTTGTGCTGTGTTTGGTTGTCATGCTATCAGGATGTTGTATTGTGATGATAGACGTGTTTTGTGCCTCTTGATCTCCTTGTGTGTCAGAGGTTGTTGTTGTTTTTGTTGCGAGTGTCATTGTGTTTAGTTGAAACGAGAATAATAAAAAATATAGATATATGATTATATCTCTCATATTCTTCTCTTTGTTTAATAGGTAGTCTTTTTATGTTTTTGACGTGTACCCATATGATATGAGATCTCCCATGATTGAGAGTTTCGTGCGAACAAAGAGGTATTCCTTTGATTAGCATCGCAACACAGCAGTTTTTGATCCAATGGTGCCAAGAACATCGCCCAATGATGATTTGTGAACTGGGTGCAGCAGTATGATATAGTACTTGCTTATTGCAATCCCAGGTGTCAGCTTGGTGATGACAGGTAGTCAGTGTAGAGTCGTCGTTTTTTCATTATCAGGAGGCTTTAGATTCTGTTTCAAGACTCGCTGACACTGCTTGAAAGCGCACTAGTACCATTTATCATGGATTAGTTCTTTCGATGCCGTGGAGCAAACTGATGACGCGCCCTATTGATCTGCTGTTTGTAGATGCTAGAAAATCAGAATATTGAGAATATGTGAGATATTTTGAACCAATGATGTCATCACGTGGTGTTATTATTTGTGATGATGTAATTAAATTTCGTCATAAGATGAAATCATTATATGATTATGTTGATAAAATGCAAATCAAAAATCATATTCTCCAACTTGATGAAGATGATGGGATTATGATAATAAAGTGA
>JBGTAD010000061.1:0-3125 GCA_041750055.1 Candidatus Absconditabacterales bacterium
ACTCGTATACAAACTCATGATCCCTGCAGAGAGAAAACACCACAAAGCAATCATCTCTTTGGATGAACACAAAAAATATATTGCTGTGACAGACCAATGAGAGATGTATCATCTCAATCAAGCAGCAGTAACATTCTTCAAAGGACAGCCATGAGACGAAGCTTACATCATCGCCAATATCAATGTAAATAGCTGATATGCAGCTATTGAGACGATCATCAAACCTCATCTCATCTCTGGCTGAGCTAACTGAACACCCAAAAATCCAGCCAAAACAACTACCCCTAAGGAATCATCATCAGAAAGTATATCATCAGTGACCCCATCTCCTAGTGCTACGATCACACCAGAAAGCCCAGACACTCAAGAACCCAAGACATCACAATCAACTCAATCAACTCAAACACCTGTAAATATATCATCATGAGAGAACTCAACGACAACGAACCCAGCAACGAATATATGACAAATACAAACATCAGAACCAATCATCCCCGAATGAAAAAAACCTCTATCAAAACCAACAGAATGACTAGCAAAAACACAACCGACAAAAACTGATAATACCGAAACATCAAAAGATTCAAGCAAATCTGATACTCAATAATTCAAAACTCACAAGCCATTTCCCTAAAGAACAATACAGCCTATCCACAAAGCCTATCCTATTATGGATGGGTTTTTGGTGTATGTAGTTCGACCAACGTTTGCATGTTGGTAAATAACGAGGCAATTGTCATAGGTCAGACACCTCCAGGGACTGGAGTCATAGCATAGATCTTATCCTGTACTGATGGATCAATATCGCCCATGAGTCTACCGTCTACCATACTCCATCCGATATCAACCAAAATCTGTGATCCATCTGTACGCACATGCTCTGACGTGATCAAATGAGGAACCCCTGTAGCACTCATGATATAATCGCTATCGAGAGTCGCATGCTTGATATCTTGTGGCGAAGATCGTTTGTTGAATGCATAGACACTCGCTCCACGCTGAATACATGATGTAGTGAGCGGTAATCCTACCAGCGCACTTTGTCCGATGATGGTGACTTTCTTACCTTGCATATGTCATAGCTGATACGTATCCAGCAATCTCATCACACCCTGAGCAGTAGCCGGTATTACTCCAGATCTTGCAATAAGAGACCATCACCAAGTTACTCCAGACAGAGCGTCGATATCTTTGTACGGACTAATGGTACTGAGTATCTGTGGCTGTGCTGCCTGGAGATGGGCTGGCATAGGTATCTGTATCATGATACCTCTACAGGCAGGATCAGCATTGTATTGCTCTATACTAGCAATTAGCTGTGATAACGAAATATGCTCTGGCTGCTCGATGATACAACGCACCCCGATATATTGAGCATATTGCTGCTTCATACGCACATATGTCTGTGACGGCACATCATTTGTCAACAAAAAAATCACGATACTATCCTGATCCGTCAAACGCTCTGCACATCGTTTTTTAAGGTCAGATTTTATATTGTTTGATACTGTTTTACCATCCAGGACTATCATATCATATATCAATCAACCAACTAAATATACAATCATCTATACGACAACATGAGGATCAGTTCAAGACGGTCTTGTTTTTTTGGATGGTTCTACTATAGTCGTGATGTTTATCTCATTGGGATAGTATCTATGAAAGCACGACCCATTATCTTGATATGACTCATCCTCAGCGTCATGGGATTACTGGCTATCTATAGTGTGAGTATCCATGAATCTTTCATGACGACACTCAAATTTGTATGAAAATCTGGACGAACCGAACCTACCAACTATTTTTATTTTAGTAGGCAGGTCTTTTATTTTGGATTGGGATTGGTCTTGGGTTGGATCGTGTACAAACTTCCTTTGAGGATATTGCAACAAGAGCGCGTTGTTATCATCATAGGGGTAGGGTCACTTATCATGCAGTTATTGGTATTCACACCGCTAGGTATCGATCTGAACGGAGCGACAGGCCGACTTGATCTGAGAAAAATAGGTATCAATACCACTATCCAGCCTGTAGAATTTTTTAAATTTGGGTATGTGATATTTTTGGCATGATGGCTGATTCGTAAACGCTCATTCGTGAACACACGAGAATTTTTCATCTCATTTGCCGCACTCAACGCAGTCTTATTCCTGGTATTGTTGCTCATCCCCGATATGGGATCCGTACTAGTACTAGGACTAGTTGCACTCGTCATGTGTCGATACGCAGGAGCCAGACTCAGATATATCGTGAGTATGATGGCACTAGGTCTCGTAGTAGGGATCGTGATAGGATTACAGTTTGGGTATGTAAGACAGAGATTGTACAGCTTCATCAACCCCAACCCCAATGATCGTCAAGCATGACGACAGACACAGCAAGCACTGATCGCTATCGGATGATGATGAATCATAGGACAATGATATGGCAAAGGATTACAAAAATTCTGATACTTACCCGAGGCACAGAGTGATTTTATTTTTGCAGCGTTTTCCGAGGAGATAGGATTTGTAGGTAACATCATCTTGATCTCACTGTATGCAGTATTGGCATACTATGTCCTGACTCAGCTCAGCTACGTCAAAGATCCGTATATGAGAGTACTAGGTGTCGGACTTATTTCTATTATTATTATTCAGATGTTTGTGAATATCGGAGTCAACATCAGAATACTACCCGCTACATGACTCACGCTACCTTTTATTAGCTCGTGAGGTACCGCCCTCATCGTCAATATGATGCAGGTCGTATTATTGTACAAGATCGTCTCCGAGTGATCTACCCTCAAACAAAGAAAAAAAGACTCACTGATGTCCAAGCGTGGTAGAGGTGTCTTGGTGATGGGATAATTTTTTGTCACAAAAGATCTTCTGAGTCGTTATGGTTATAGAATAAATCCTTTAGTTAGAGAACTTACTAGATGTTTTTTATGAAGCTTACATGAAATGTATTGATACAGCGAGGATACAAGCCGTCTCCTTGGTTTTCTCATGTTATTCGCTATAGTCATGAACACGATTGTACAGAAAACGAATTGAAGGAATATATTGAACAGTATCTTGCCGAAAACATAGTGTCAACAATCTCGCTTCACGAACAGCCGATTCCTTATCATCAAAACA
>JBGTAD010000062.1:0-6145 GCA_041750055.1 Candidatus Absconditabacterales bacterium
GGATTGTTTCCATCGATGAGGACGGGCGTGCATATCGCATACCCTCTAGGCAATGGCGCTTCCAAGAAAGCTCTATACGAGTTTCTATCATTACGCACATGTCCGAAATCATCAACCTGTGGAAAGTAACGAGAGCCATCTGTCTGTTTAGCATTGTTTTTGTATTCATGTATTCTCCCAAAATCTCCTTGATTAGGCAATCTATAATCAGACTGATTCCAGTTATTGTTATCTTTATAACCCAGAACATTAATTCTATGACCTGTCGCGAGATAATGAAGATAAAGACAATTCGCAAACATCCCTCCAGTCTTGTATCCCCCAATTTTCATTAGACGATTATGCAAAGCTACCAAATTATCCTTGTTAGGATAGAATGCTCCGATGTTAGGCTGCTGAAGGTGATAAGCATGCAACAAGGTATTCGGTCCACAACCATTATTATTGAGTGGCCATGGAGCATCCTTTTGTGTGAAGTGAATATAGTTTGCCATGTTTGGCAAATGTAATTGCTTCACGAATGCTTTTTTACTCACACCGATTCTCCATTTTACCTGGACAGGAGTCGCCGTACTTGCCGTCACATATAGCAACACCTGCTGAGCATTTGCTGGCAACATATTCTTACGGAAATAGACAGATTTCAGTGTTTTACGTACTGCGTGTGGACTATTATTAGAATCCACAGGATACAACGTGTTCCCTACCTTTGCTTTTAGGCTTATAGCAAATGGTTGACCATTTTGGCTGATCACATCGAGTCGAAACTCCCTACCAGCGGCCAGACTCGAAACAGATAGAGTAATAATCACCGTCGATGTATTTCCCACAGAGAATACCTGAGTACTAGGCGCCGACAATTGAAAGAATTCGTCGCTTTCTTTTGCTGATACATTCTTTGTATCCTGCATGTTGTCAGGATATCCTGGAATAGGAATGATATCAACATGCTCCATGGATTCATGGTTTATGGATAACTCCTGCTGTGAAGAAGTCTCCGGAGAAACCTGCTCTGTTGTTTTTTGACATGAAGTCATGAATAACAACCAAATCATTACTACTAATACTGATGTTTTTTTTGCCATTGTTACTGTACATTTATTTTGTTTATGAATTGTATTTGACGATTGACATCATACGTATAAACTCCCCATATTGCATCGACAAATGTACTACAGCAGTATATTAAGAGATATCTTTTATCTTAGAATCTTTATACTCATCATCAGTCTACAAACACACAAAACTGCACTCACAATAGATACGATTTAGGAAAAGATGATTTTTCCCTCCAATCTACAAACTCCTCTCATCTCTCTCCTTCGCCACTTTCAATAGGAGTTCGCTGACAGGCATTTCGTATTGTTCCTTAGATTTGAACTCACGCACGGAGACCGTGTCAGATTCTTGTTCTTTTTCTCCTACGATGAGAATATAAGGGATTTTCATCAGCTCTGCATTACGGATTTTCTTAGAAAAACTATCGTCAGTGTTGTCTACTTTGACTCTCAGATCGCAAGACTTGAGCTGAGACTGGACAGCGTAGGCATAGTCACTAAAGACACCAGCTACAGGAATAATAATAGCCTGCGTCGGAGCCATCCAGAGCGGGAATGCACCAGCAAAATTCTCGATTGCCACCCCGATGAAGCGCTCTAGCGATCCACTAATCGCACGATGGATGACCACCGGACGTTCTTTTTCTCATTGCTCATTGACGAAAGTCAGGTCAAAACGCTCAGGGAGATTGAAATCCAACTGCACTGTCGCCAGCTGTCGAGGACGACCGATCGCATCTTTGAACATAAAGTCCAGCTTGGGTCCATAGAATGCTGCTTCGTCTTTACATTCTTCATATGGAAGGTTTTCTGCTTCACAGACTGCTCTGAGCGCTGCTTCTGCTGTATTCCAAACATCATCACTTCATAGATACTTGCTATAATCGTCTCCTCTGATCGATAGGCTTACTCTATAGCCATCTAGCATACCCATGACACCATAAAACTCTTTGACAATACGAACAATGGTAGATGCTTCTTGATGAATCTGACTCACACGACAAAACAAATGCCCGTCATCCTGGGTAATACATCTCACACGAGTCAAACCAGAAAGCTGACCTGACTTCTCATCACGATAGACAGTCGCTGGCTCGAAGTATCTCACGGGCATGTCACGATACGAGAATTGGTTATCCGCAAAGATCTGCATATGATGTGGACAGTTCATCGGCTTGACGTAGAAATCTTCTCCAGAGCTACCTCCTTTGACCTTGAACATATCATCCATATAGTGTCCTTCATGACCCGACGCCTCATACAGTGCTTCCTTGGCCAGATGCGGAGTCCAGACACGTTGATATCCCCTATCTTTGTGTAATTCTCGCAAGAAAGTTTCGAGCTCCTGACGGATGATGGATCCATTAGGTTGAAACAAAGGCAAACCTGAACCTACCAACTGAGAGATAGTGAATATTTTGAGCTTGTCTCCCAAGACACGATGATCACGTTTGCGTGCTTCTTCCATCATTATTTGATACTCTTTGAATTCTTGCTTAGTCTCGAATGCATTCATATAGATACGAGTGAGGGATTGATTTTCTTCGCTATTTTGTCGATAAGCAGCACCGACCTTGGTGATAGCAAAGCACCCATCAGCAATGTCCTTGGTGTTCTCGACGTGTCCACCTTCACATAGATCCACGAAAGTCAACCGTGAGTCGTGTCAGACAGCTTCTTTGGAGATAAAATACTGAGTCAACGCATCTTGTCTAACCACATAGGTCTCGCTGGCTTGAGACGCGATCCTGGATTTCATCTGCGCATTGACGCTGTTCGCTCGGAATGAGTATGACGTCTCACCATTGGCGTGGAATTTGACAATCAGCTCTTTTTTGAGAGGCTGGGACATGAGGTCACAGATCGCAAACGCTTCGTCGATATCGGTAGTCGTATAAGACACGAAGGATTGTTGCTCTTTGGCGATGCCTTGGATGAGTTTGGTGAGATTGGAGAAATCACCATCACCGAAGTGGACATCAGTAGACAGGCCGATATCATAATAACATCCATCATCAATCGCAGGACCAGTACCCAAGACCGCGTGTGGATCGATACTACGTAAGACAGCCTGGGCCAGGAGATGTGCCAGTGAGTGGCGGAGATTGTAAAGTGGTGAGTTCATGGGAGGGATAGGGAAGGAGGTAAAAAAGGAGTATATCAGAAGTTATAGTACTTGTAACGTTTGTTCCAACTCTTGAATGGTAGGAAGTGAAGAAATAAACTCTATTCATAATATCTTTTCTAATTCATACTGTGATATACCTATGGGAGATGTTATTCATTGCAACGCATATTGTGCTTTGACGGTATTATTGTTTTTACATAAGATAATACCTATAGTTTTGTGTTCAGAGGGTTTTTTTAACAGTGTATCCACTGCATTGATATAGAAGTTCATTTTCCCGACAAACTCTGGTTCAAAGTCACCAATCTTGAGTTCAATAACGATGTAACATTGTAAATAAATATGATAAAAAAGCATATCAATATAGTACGTTTCATTATCAATAGTAAGAGCATACTGCCTTCCAACAAATGCGAATCAAGATCATAATTCTAATAAGAAATGAGTAATGTGTTTCGTTAGTTGGTCTTCTAGTTCTTTTTCTTTATAATTATCAGTCAATGATAAGAAATCAAAAATATATGGATCTTTCGTCATTTGTTGAGCAAAATCAGACTGAGGAGTCGGCAATGTTTGAGTAAAGTTAGTAATTGCTTTTCATGATCTTTGATAGGTTTGATAGTCGATATGATGGACAAGCATATTTCTTGATCGTCCATGTTCAATGATTTGATAAGCATATCGCATACGCTGGGATTCATCTTTACATTTTTGGAATAACGTAATATGGTGATACCAAGTAATTTGTCCAAGTGGCGCTTGGACAATTTGATCATAGGTATATAGATTGGCAAATTGTTGCATATACATCAAATTAGATCTAGAAAATCAAGTCATATGAGGAAATGAATGTTTTATATCTTTGGCTATGGTATCAATAACCTTACTTCCCCATCACTGATTCTTTTGTTTTTCGGATAAAACTGATCATATCTTCCAATATGCAATCAATAATTCTTGGTTTACAGCAAGTATGGACTTGATGCGACTAGCATAGATTGTTTCTTTGATAAAATGTAATGTCTCTTGATACTGGGTATCTATAGAGAGATGAGATGACATATAATCATGATATAAAAAGTAAAACTTTCGATGCTGGACTATCTACAGCGAGTGACGGAGGTTGTAGAGTGGAGAATTCATGGGAGAGAAGGGGGAGGTAAATTTTAAAAAAGTATGGTTATTGGATATTGATGAAGTATTTGGGGTGGATTCAAATAGCTTTTGAATGTCATCAATGTGCCGTGTCATAATGAATATAAATATCATCATTTTTAGTTCAATCACCACATTTCATTTGCTTCATATATTCTAATGAAGAACCTTCTAAAACATTTTTTATAATCATTGATTGAATATCGTTATGTATTGAAGTACGTCCTATTTTAAAATCATCGATTCATCATCATTTGTTTTGTGATAAAAACTTAAATTGAGAAATTTTGTTTGACTTGCTTTTATCTGTTTCTTCTCTCTTGATAAAAAAAGTGAGATTTATTAAAATATACAATCGAGGATGATTAATTCAAATCTTTTCATTACTTTTTTCATATTCAAGCACAATAAGTCTCAAGATCAATTTTAACTCTCTATAACTCAGATCGTTTGATAAGACTCAAATTACTGATATAAATATCTTGAAGAAGTCTGTAAATTCTTTTGTTTGTTTAAAGTTTTCATGGAAAAGCTTATTTACAAATGAGTCTGTTTGAGATTTATTTTCTCGGAAATCAAAATGATTAAAAACTTTCAAGTAATGATCTAACTGATCGTAAAACGAATCTCTAGAAATAAGACAAAGGCAAACAATCTTTTTATCAAGTTTTTTGAACTCTGGTAATTTCAAAAAATGAGATAATGTCTCAAGAAAAAACATTCATTCTTCTCAAGAACGATCAACATCCTCTAATACAATGATATAATTTTTGTTTTCATCTGTTTTCAATAGACTCAAAAAAGCCTCTTGCATCTGAAAAACTCTTTTTGCCGGAGTTGTATTGAAAAATAATTGAAAAAAGTCGGCTCATGTAAATTGTTTTAATATATTGCTATAAAAGAATCTGCCACTATTTTCATTTTCCAGTTCAGGCTTTCATTCAACAGCAGCCAATGTTTTCTGAAACAATTTCTTGTTCAAATTCTTCCAAAAGTTGAGAATAAACCCATCCCACAACTCTTTCCTCTCAGGAAACATCCACGCATCAAATTGAACTCGCTTAATATGATTCATCTTTTGTTTTTCAGTTATTTTCTTAGCCTGCTCTATCATCGTACTTTTCCCGCTTCCATAGGGTCATACGATCCCATAGATTCAAGATGTGTTCATCTGTTCTATCTTAGAGAGATAGTTTTTTGCTTCTTTGTCATAGACCTCAAGCTCTACATTTGGACTCTCTTCTAAGACTGATTCATTGATGATATTCATCTTTTTGAGCATTAGTGGACTAAAATCTATAACTTTATCTTCATTTTTTGGAGAGAAACCTTTTATCTCTGTTCATCGAAAACTCCCCCGAGATACACACGATCAAGAGGGAGTTATTGGATTATCACAAAAGCTATACCAAAAACTCCCACTAATCAGTAGTGGTCGTCACGGTAGTGGGAGCTGTTAATCATACCATATACATATTATGCATATGCTCATTTGACAACTCTTTTCAAGAGAAAAATCTATGGGATTATTGTTACCAGATATCTGCGTCCACACCAGCAGAATATAATATCCAGACGACCACACCAGACTATATGATTCAGCCGATAAGAATATAGAAATTGAGCAAATAAGAAAAAGTCCTCTCCGAATCGGAGAGGACTTAATTTTTTCCATCATCATTTTTGGGATTAAGAGAACACTACTGTTAATCCAAAAAAGAATATGGAAAATAATATCCAATTAAAGAACCCCTCTCCTGGCTTTTTTCCCAATGAACCAAAAGGTATTGTACAAAGGAAAAAA
>JBGTAD010000063.1:0-9355 GCA_041750055.1 Candidatus Absconditabacterales bacterium
GAACGCCCCGTTGTCTGTGGCGAGTCGAAGACGAGCCACTTGTCTTTACAAGGTTTCGATCAGTTTAGAAAATAAGATGCAAAAGAAGCCTGAAAAAATTATTCACAACTACTACTCACTAATTACTTGCGCTTGCCTTGATGCTCACACCTACTCAATTAGAAAAAATACAACAACTCTCTGGGATACGTCTGTCTGATGATGAACGTGGACCTTTTTTGGATAAGCTTGCATCAGTAATTACGTTCTTGGATCAACTCCAGACGATCGATGTCGGAGATGCTTCACCATTGATCTCTCCACTCGTAGGACATACGATGAGTGGTATCGAAGGCGTTCCTTGTGATCCAGAGATCGATCTGCTTGCCAACGTACAGCATCCTATCATACGTCATCATATCGTCGTCAAATCAGCAGTCAATAAGGACTCGTAGTCAGATTTTTTTGGGAGTATATAGATAGTATCTCACTACATTGAAATAACAAAAAAGCTGTGAAAGCAGGCTCTGAAAATAACTCAGAGTTTTTTCTTATTTTATTACGAGCATATTCACAATGTTTTCAATTTCGACAAAACGAGATTGTGTCTCAGGAGATGGAGTTGTTAATTCTTTTTTTAGCATTGTTTCTACTTCTTGACTCGTTTTTACAATACATTCACGTGACTCACAACCAGAAGCATCGTTTTCTCTAATTGATGTGATTGTTTTTTGAGCATTATCAGGTAGGTAATCGGGATCTTTTAGAAAAATAATTTCCTGAGAAGGTTTGATGATATGTATAAATGTTTCTATTGAAGGATTGCCCTCGAAATTATTTGTGATATCTAATCCATATACGATATAAGCACTATCAGTCTTTTTTTCTCAACATAATGTTGCATTACTTACACTCTTACATCAAACAGTGCCATCCTTATATCTCTCATACTCTTCTTGAGAAAGAACGATGTATCCTATTCATCCAAATTTTTCTATCAGGATTTCTTTTTCTGCAGGAGAAGAAACTGCAACCATATTTCCTCGAAATCTCTTTTTGTCTAATCAAGAGAAAATTAATTCAAATTCAAAGTTTTTACTCTCTTTGTAAGAATCCATCGCTTTGGCGTCTGAGAAAGGTTGCTTTATATCAAATCTGTCTTTTGGTAAATAAATGCCCATATAAGAAAAGATTGGAGTGATGCCTTCGGATGGATCAAAAAGTATAAGATCATTTTTGTTTCACATGATAGTTTTTCCACTATTTTCCTCTCCTGTCATTAGTCCGCCTGTTATGACACTTCATGTCGTGACTGGAGTTTCGACTATCTGATTATTCTTTGGTGATGCTGAACATCATGCAAGGATTACACTACTCAAAAGTAATGTGAGAACAAAAGTACGTGGAGATTTCATAGCAGATGAGGAAATAGAACATGTGGAATGTAGCATTATTTGCGATGTATATTATATCTGATGTCCATATTCAATACATTGTTCTCAAAGTTGAAATACTATTAGTTAGCATCTGTTAACATCAAAAAAACCACTGCTCATCACGAGAAGTGGCCTTTTTTATAGTCAAGTTATTATTCTTGTAATTCTTCGATGGTCTCGTCGATAAGAGATTCATCAGACTGCTTAGAGAGCATTTCGTTGATGAGTTCTTCTATCATGTTGAGCATTGCGAGTTTTTGAGCGTTAGCTGATGCTTTGAGTGTGTTGATTCTTTCTTGGATCTTCATGAGTTGCTCAGAGTCTAGTGATCCAAACGCTTTGACCAGTTTTTCTTTGAGCATGTCGCGAGTCTTGGATTTGAGGTCAGATTTTTGTGTTTTATATTCTTCTTTCATTTCTTTTTTTGCTTCTTTGCGAGTTTCTTTGAGTTTTGCGAATTCAGTCTTGTATTGTTCTTTCACTGCTTTCATATCAGTATGATATGCATCCATGAGGCTTTTCATTGCTTCTTTATGTTTCATCATGAGTTCTTTGAGTTGTGTTTCTGTTGGATTGACGAGAGCTTCTTTTTCAGCTTTTTGTTCATTCATCAGCGTCTGTTTTGCTTCTACGTACTTTTTGACGACAGCTTCATATGCGTCTCTTGCCGCTTGGCTGAGGTCTGATCGATTAGAATAATTCTCTTTTTTGAATTCTACCATATCCATTTTATAGTCTTTTTTCATTTCTTTCTTATCTGTCTGGTATTGCTGTTTGGTTTCTTTCATAGCGTCTTTGACTGGTTGATTCTCTACTGCGAACGTAGATACTGGAGCTAGTACAGATAACGCTAATCCTGCTAAGAGAATACGAGAAGTGTGCATAGATAGATTGAGTAAGAAATAAAATACTCATATATTCATTATATCAAAAACAATTCAATACGTCAATCTTAATACGATGATTCAACCTTGTTTTTTTGATAAAAAAGAAAGATCTCATTATATTTAGTCATATATAGTGAAGATATCTCTTGTCATGATCTATAAATTTTATGTTATTGATATTGCTGATGTATACTACGCTCGATCATTTGTCTCAACAATCTCCCAGACCTTCTCACAAACGTCAAGGTTGGACGCGCTTGATTACACGTGAAATCCCTATTTTTACGATGTTTGTGTTTTTTGCTAGTATCGTGACGACGATCTTCGTGAATGCTCCAGTCTTTGTGTCTGCACTATCGGATTTAGTCAGTCCGACACAGATTCACACGATGGCTGTACAGCCAGCACAGATTGCTGATGTCATGCAGCAAGAATTTGCCAAGCAATATCTCGATACCAAGATACAGTGAGTATTGGACGAACACGAATGAGATGTATCTCTGATACCTCAAGATCCTGGCTATGAATCTACGCTCAAATCCAGATTAAATTCGTATCAGCCTGAATTCAACACATTGCCCCCCACCAATAGACTTGTCATCGATTCGATAGCTCTCAATGTACCTATCGTAGACGTACCGTTCAAGACCAAAGATCACGTCGACAAATGAAGCTATGAAAAAGAACTATATCTCTGAGTCGTCAAATATCCTACTACGCCGACTCCAGATATGCCATGAAATATGTTTTTATTTGGGCATTCGAGTTTTTATCGACGAAAACAAAATAACTACGGAGCCGTATTCAAAGATCTTCCCAAAATAGAAAAAGGAGATGAAATCAGACTCTTCCGAGAGTGAAAAGAGCATACATACAGGATGATAGCTCGTCACATTGTGATGCCCAACCAGGTCAATAGCACCTATGACAAATATACTAATGGAGATTATGTGACGTTGATGGGATGTTACCCGATCGGGAGTGACGAAAAAAGAATGCTCATCATAGCAGAGAAAGTCAAATAAGTCAATTACTATTCGAACGAGAAGATCTGAGTATTTGTCTTATGTATCAGCTTTGTTTATACTTTTTTTGGAAAGTTTTTATTCATCATAGTGTATTTGAGATATGTGATGACGTAGTTTGTATCAGTTATTATTGATCATAGTACTAGGAATGTCTGCTGTGACAGGGTATTTTCGAGTGATGGCATCGTATTATATCGCTCCTTTGCCGTTGATTGGTCTGGGGTGAGTGATCCCACAGCTGGAGGCCGAGTATACTCAGATCCAACAAAAAAACCAAGATAAGCTCAATGACGTCAATTTCAAGAAATTTGATAGAGTCTCCGCACTTGAAAAATCTGTTAAAATCATGCCACGACACGTACATATCCCCAAAGTCATCAGTATACTCGACCAACTCAGAGCGCAAGACCCTGATGCTGACGGAGACAAGATTGAGCTGTCAGATTTTAGTGTCTCTTTGGATACGATCAGTCTCAAAGGCACAGTCAAAAATCTCGCACTCGTACATGGTACACCCAGACTCAAGGGATTGATCGATAAATTTCAGGAGTTAGATTTTATCACGGATATGAGAATATTAGATTACACTGATATCGGTGGGAGATTTGAGTTTACTTTACAAGCTAACGTCATCATCGATGGATCAAAATAATACTACCATACCTACTGCTGGGCAAAAACCTCGTGTCCCCAATGGCTTATTAGCTCAATTGCAGTGATCTATCGTCCAACAACAACCGGCGAATGCGCCACAGTCTGCTGCGTCCAGCGCATCCTGAGATTCGCAGTTTTCTTCGCTCATAGAGCAGACGATCAATAAAAACACTCAAGGAAACAACTCTCAAACCGTCATCCCTGACTCGAGAGTCAATGGCGCAAAATATACGATTTATTCGTTTGTGTTGGCTGTGGTAGCGTTTATTCTCTGGTGATATCTCAGTCAGTGGCGAATGATGTATGATGCAGCAATCTTCGAGGCAAACAATCGGACCAACAAGATCACCTCACTCACGACTCAGACTAGCGAATACGATCGTAACAAAGACCTTATCCAGACGATCTTGGCTCAGAGTGGTAACGTCATCAGCGCATTCAATCAAGACAAAGTCGATGCTCTAGATATCAAAGGATTGACAGGCAAAGATGAATTTATCAGATCTTTTCTACTCTTGAGTCCGTTAGAAGGTAGTAAGATGAAAATCGATGAAAAAAAGATCCTCACAAATCTGAATGTTTTCTTGTTGCGCTCCAATCCAGATGATCCTGAGTGAAGACTTACTAGAGCTTTTGGAGATCTCAAATCTATCAATATCGGCAAAGAGAAAAAAGTTCCAAACCTAGAAAACCTGTATGAAATCCCCGTGAGTGTGAATATCAATTTTGATAATAAAGACGCACTCTTGCAGTTCGTCAAGAATGTCGAGTTACGTATTCCTGGAACACAGTTGAAAGATTTCCGTATCTTGTACAAGATCGATACCATCAATTATGATCTGGTCAGATATTTTGAATCTCAAGAAGTCAGCATCCTTTTGAAAGCATATTATTTTAAATAACAATTTATTTGTCATGCAACAAATTGATTTACAATTAGTATATCAAAAAGGCTTTAATCCTGATCCTAAGGGTGGGTTTCCATATGTTCTATCTGATACATCTACAAATTTATTTGATATTATGATATGAGATTCTAAAAAAGGCTCATTAAAAATGAGCATACATGAAACATTTATCTATATACAAGAAATTTGAACCCTTCATAGATCTGCTTGAATATGAGTAGCTACTGTTAAATGGCTATGTGAGTATGCGAATTCTTGTAATAAAAAATATGTGTCGTTGTCAGCGTTTAACGCAAAGACTACAAAGTATTGGGTAGAACTTGGCTTTTGTCCTGATCAAGATATAGCAAAAAAATTGTTGCAATCTGCAAAAAATATAATTACTTATTATCAGCAGCCTGAACATATTAAAACAGAGTGGATAGATTTATCAATAGATGATATTGAAGCAATACAATCTAGTACTGAGTCACGAATACGTGTTGATGAAATGAATGGATCATATTTTGTTTGATTGTTAGAATTATTAAGAAAGAATTCATACTATCGAGCAGTGTGGATGTTGGCTATAGAGTCTTGGCCTCAGATGTCATGAATATTTGTGTTAGATCGTGATAAATATCCCAAGATTGCTTGAGACTGTGCTTATATGTTAGAGAAATATTTTTTAAAAAAAGAATCTTCATTGCGTGAATTATTATAATCTTCTACACTTATACATTCTCACCTCTTCTCTTCCATGCTCGAACAACTCATCAAAAACGTACTCAGCTCCATGGACAAAAGTAGTTTTGGGATCCAAGAAAAGATCTTTTTTTTCAAGGAGTTGGCGTATTTGATAGAAGGGGGAGTGAGCCTGGTGGACGCAGTGCAGATCGTGTATGATTCGTCAGACAACTATGCTATCAAAGAAATCGCACTCACGATCAAAGAATATATCAATCAAGGTAAACAAGTATCGTATGCGCTGAGTAGATTGCCAGATTATTTTGATGAGGCGGATATTACCATCATCAAATCAGGAGAAAAAACCTGAAACCTTCCCCAGGTACTCAAGTCATTGTCCTACGAATACAGCTTTCTCAACACGATCAAAAATAAATATCAAGGCGCAATGATCTATCCCTCTGTACTGATCGTGATAGCATTGGGTGCAGTGATCGCGTTGTTTATGTTCGTGCTGCCTGGGATCTTCTCGATCGTCGAGCAGTTTGATAACTTAGAGCTTCCTCTTGTCACCAGGATTCTCAAACAGATTTCAGATTTGTTGATTGCTTATTGGTATCCATTATTGGTGTCGATAGGATTCGTATGATGAGGTATCGCAGTGTTTTTCTCTACCCAACAAGGACAAAAAACGCTGACACAGATCATTATGATGATACCGATTATTGGCAAGATGACCAAATATTATTATCTGATCAAATTTTGTAGATATACCAAGATCATGATCACTGCTGGTATGAACTACGTCGATACGTTCACGATGCTCAAAGGTATCCTCGCCATCCCTGCATATGACACGATTTTAGACGGTATCTCGAGCGGATTGATCAAAGGTCAGACGATCCATTCGAGTATCAGGGTACATACAGATATGATCCCAGCGAATGCAGTAGCGCTGATGAAGGTATGAGAAGAGACGGCTAATCTGTGACAGTCTCTGGATAATATCGTAGCAATCTACGAAGAAGACCTCAATAACATGCTCAACAATCTCTCCAAACTCATCGAACCCGTCATGCTCGTCGTGATCGGATGAATTGTCGTCGTGATCGCTATCGGAGTATTCTGAGTCATCATGAATGTGATGGACGGAGTACAAAGATAAGAAATAGTGATTGTAGGGACGCCCTTTTGGGCCATCCGTAGTGAATACTAGAAAGTCCAATGTTGCAAGCTATTTATTTTCCTCATTTCGTCACTCGTTGTAGGTCATTTAGCATCCCTAACCTTATTATGTTGTATCGCTTGATCTCTAGTCTCTATCTCTCCAAAATATACAAATCTGACTCTCCATCGAGAGTGGCATCAGCTTTTACGATTCTTGAATTGCTCATCGTGATCGCAGTGATCGGTATCGTGATGGGCTCCATGAGTAGTCTATCTCGAAATTATATCAAAGACCTCGAACTCAAGACGACCAAAGAAGACCTCATGTCACAGTATCAAATCATAAGCTCCAAAGTAGCGGGATCGAGTTATTATATGGGTACGGGATTTGATCGATATCAGATCGATCGGATGACAGGGGATCGCATCCAGACTTCGTATCGTAGTCAGTGATGAGCGATCTTGACTGGAGAGAATTTTATCCTCAGGAAGTCGTATCTAGAGACGGTATTCGTAGGAGAGACTGAGGTATGACCGATCAATATGCGTATGAAATCGTATGGTCAGTGATGTAGTATCGGCTCGTGAGAAGCTCTGATGACGACCTGATCGATGATGATCCGCCTTGCGCCGATTGGAGGCTCCAAGCGCTACTGTATGAGTATTGATCTCACATCCTGCAGGATGAAAGACGTCTCATGCCCCAGATTGTAAAGAGGTGGAAAGCTAACGTCATCACCAAACAATAAAAAAATCTGACTGCTCAAGATGTATAGAGGAGTCAGATTTTTTTGGTTTTTGATCTATAGTGAAAACTTAAAATCAAGTATCATGATAGTACTCTTCATACCAGTTTCCTGATATATGGGTGTAGGTTATATAGTTATCACTTTGCTTAGTAGGATCACCATAGGAAGCATAATACAAACCGTATCTTCTTGTTCATTCAATTCTGAATCCATAAAATCAGGTGCTGTAGAAAACCAATCTATCTAAAGACAATTCTTTCATTTTTTCCTTTAAAAGAGCTATTACCTGTTTTTGATCATCATTTAAGTTAGAGACTATTAGTTCCTTTGTAACTTTAGCTCAAGAGACATTAGTATCTATAAATATTGTATCAGGAATATTTAAAGAGAATCACTCTATCGAAGATTTATATGTGAAATTTATATTGTTCTTTTCTATAAAAGAAATTAACTCTCAGTACTTTTGATAATTAGTATCTATCATTGATTGAGTACTAATACATCCCGTCAAAACAAGAAAAACACACAGATATAGTAAAAATTTCATCATACAGTTTTTAGATGATATAAAGACTTACCGAGATTTCTTTCTTACCCACCGATATATAGATGCATCCCCCAAGTGGCCCTCAAGATGATTTCCTTTGGTCACTTCCTTCGGGCGCACCTCTATACAAATTCACATCATCTGCAAGCCCAATAGGATCACGTTGTAGAAAACGTCCTATCCTCGGATCATAGTGACGTCCACGATAGTAGTACATTCCTAGCTCTTCGTCATACTCATGTGCAGTGTACAGTCTATCGTTTTTGAGTCGCATCTTCGATTCTCCCAGTGGTTTATTCGTAGCTCATGGTACGAGACTTTGATTGATACTATTCTTGGAGTATCCTAGGATCAGATTTCAGAATGTGTAGTATATTAAATGTCAAAGAAAACAACCTAATTCAATATCTGAATAACTATCTAAATTTCACAATTTAAAGAAACATTAAGTCTACGCGCATAAGATACAAAGTCATAGGTTGTAAATGGGCCAAGAATTTGATTTGATTTTTTATCAATAATAAAACATTTAAATAAATTATCTTCCATCTTTTTGCTAAAAACAATAAAATCATCATTATACTTTACATTTATTATATCTCACGTTATTTTTATATTACTAAATAGATACATTCTACGGCTTTTATATATCAATGCTGTTTTTTCTGGATATCAGATATCAATAGCTTCATACAAAGGCAAATAGTAATATCAATCTCATAAATCTCGGTCATTATACCAATTATAATATAAAAAAACCACAAATACAACTACCATAGTAAGAAAAGCTAAAGGAATTATTCATTTTTTTGTTTTATACATATTGATAATAATTATGAAGTAAACAATTTAGAAAACATTGTATTGTTTTTTATACTCAACGTAAAGTAAAATCTGATCTACTTCATTTTAGATGAGGTTGGTTTTATGCAGAAGCTTCATTAAGAAACTGATAGTTCGAGCGAAGCGAAGGGGTTTTAGATTTCGAAAAAGGCTTAGTATAAATACTTGTTATCAACTTATTTATTTAGTCCCATTGCTGTCCAACTCGCTAACTAAACAGTCCGCCGACAGGCGGACCGTTTTGTGAAAAACAAAGTGATTTTTTTGATCTACATAGTACATATAACTCAGTAATTACTATAGAAAAAAGGCATTTCTCTGTGATAAGCCTCGTGAATTACAATAATTGAATCTTTCATAACTTTGCACTTTCTGCTAAATATCTTACGAGTAAATAGTAGATCATTGCTATCCAGACCTGGTTTTTAACCGCATTTTCTGAGGCTCAAAGAAAAGATTTAATAACAAGATTTTGCTTCATTCGCTTAAAA
>JBGTAD010000064.1:0-10812 GCA_041750055.1 Candidatus Absconditabacterales bacterium
TGATCGATGGAATCACATCGGATCCATTCAATATGCAGACAATTCCTCTTCCTACACCAGAAACATCCGCTGAAACCAAAGAAAAAATACTCATACAATCTAGACAAAGATATGGTATCTCCAAAGAAGAACTCGAAAGAATGCTCGCTGCTTGGTCAGCAAAGACCTTTAGTCCGCAAGAAAAAATCATGGAAAAAGCTGCGGCAGATGCAGCTTCATATCAGCAAACAAGTCAGACAAATCAATCAAACACATCGCACTCCCCCATCCACTCATCTCAATCACGCCCTGCAAACCAATGAAATCAAACGAATCAAAGCCCTACCACAATAGTATCACCACATCAATGACAACAATCAATACAACAACCGACGCAACAATCCGCCAAACCTAACAAACAATCGATTCCACAATCTCAGCAAGTTCCCATTACTCAAAAACAATCTCAAAACATACCCCAACCCACTCCACCAAATACTAACATATCTAACAATAATCAATCTACATGATTTTCAATTGAGCAAATTGTGTTATGACAAATATACGAATGATATATCAAGCTGTCATACAACTATGGATTATTCATCACCGTCATGGGTGTCGAAGGACTCTTGCACAAAAACTTCATCACCGCTCCTGAATGAATCTCTCGAAAAAAATACTACAACATTGGTGATAAAATCAGCGTCAAAGCAATGGAATTCAAAGAAATCAAAGGCGAAAAAAGAGTCGTCTGGTCGATGGCATAAGAACAAAGTACTATCCAAAATACAATATTACAAAAAAATCTGACACAAGTCATGTTGTTGTCAGATTTTTTATATGAGTTGATTGTGTATAAGCAGTTACAAAGATGTGAATCATGCTGAGGAAGAGACTCGAACTCTCAAGGATTGCTCCATACGTACCTGAAACGTACGTGTATACCAATTCCACCACCTCAGCAATCAGGACATCTATAGTCTTTGGGAGACATATTTCAATGCTTATTATCTGAACTTATTGCGTGATTCCATCCAATAAATAATCAAAAATTCCAGACATGGTTGGCGACTTATTTTTAGCAGTATTGATCCTATCAATCAGTGCGTCCATCTTAGGATTTGACATCGTACTACCATCAGTATCCACAAGAACAGGATACAATTGTTTAGCTTGTTTGATAAATGAATCTAGTGTCTTTTTCATACTCATCGAGAATGGATACGTCTTTACAGCTTCTTGAGGAGTCGCTGCTTTTGCATTGATGTTGACCAACCAGGTATAATAGATCCAACCAATCGTTCCATCTGAACGCTGTAGCTGATATCGACCATCAGATTCTTGGATAATCGTCATGGATTCTTCGCCCCTTGCTGTCACTACGACATATCACTCTTCCATACAAGGCATACTACGCATACGGATAGCTTGCTTGGTCTGAGCAGTTCATTGCATCGATACACGTGGCATATAACAACCGCCAGCAGAAACCTGAGAACTGAATCCCAACATGACCAAAGTAAGTAAAGTAAGTATTCATCATACAAACCATTGAAAAAAAGATTGAGGCATAGCATATATTGGAAAAAAGATAAAAGCGAATACTAGCTTTGTACGATTTGAGAAATCAAAAACAAGATCAGAAAAACCTGACAGATAACCTATAATAACACAGAAGTTTTTTTGGCGACATACAATACGATAAAAGTGGCAAAAAAAATCCTCGTATACCTATAATAATATTGATACTACAGTCAATTTAATTACATACCTGTTATGATCCATCCTACGCTGTATGATATCAGCCTCATTCTCCTGCCAGCAATGTGTGCAAATGCAATGCCTATTGTCATATCACGTTTGAAACGAGGATCTCAAGCCATATGGGCTAAGGTCTTTGGTGACCATAAAACACGACGTTGACTCATTACTGCTATGATATCAGGTATGATAACTCTCCAGTGACTTGTGGTCATATGATACACGAGTAGTTGATATCTTCAAAACATTTTTCATACTCATATTCACACTTACTATATAGCCTACACTATCGGAGCATATATATGATTATGCGTCATACTCTGAGATATGACAGAATCATTACTCAAAAGATATTATAATATCCCGGCATGAACAGCTCGATTACCTCGAGACAAAATCGATTATATCATAGGTGTCATCCTATGAACCTGGGTACGATATGATCGATCTATAGCTAGCATCATCCTTATCTTAATCATAGGATGAGGGATGAGCACATGAGCGCGCTTACTTGGATACAGTATGTGAATGACTAGAGAAAAATGGTAACAGCGATGGTTTCCTGATACGAATAGTACTGATCATCAATAATGAACTGATCACCATCCAAACCATGACAATCTCTCCAGCGACATTTCATCGTATCAACAAAGGCATGACAACGCCATTGACAGTAATAGGCATTCATAGCCATTCATGAGATCAGATTTGCTGGGGTCAGATTTGTTGAGAAGCTGTTTTGAGGGATTTTTTTTGGGGAACAGGTAGGTTCAAAGACGATATGTGTGAATATTCTAAAGCATTATGACGAGCCAGCCTCCAAGCTCAAGCCATCACAAAAAGTATCAACAGTAGTGTATACCATCATCAGTCATCCAATAACAACAAACCGATCATTGCAGATCATACCCCAAAAGAGATCACATCAGCAAGAGAATCTAACTGCATACCCAACTCAGAAGTCTGACCCAGGTATCTAGCAACAAATCCATCTACCATATCCAGGACAACACAACATACAAGAAGACCACAAGCCCAATACAAACGTCACTGTGATGAAAGTATAATAACACCAGCTCAACATGCAACATGCAACAAGGTGATAATATTAGGAATATTCATAAACAAATGACCAACATACAAATAAATCTTATACTCGCCTACCAATAATACTATGACCATCAATCAGATAGTCTCCTTTTTTCACTTCGATACGAGCATGCTCATCCAAAACTAACGCAACCTGACTACCAAATCTGATACATCCAATCAGTGATCATTGCGTAATATAGTGATCATCAGACACTAACGATATGATTCTTCTGGCTACTAATCAAGCAATCTGTATGACTTTGAATCTATGTCCTTGATCTGTCTGGAATAACAATGTCTGATGTTCATTTTGTACGAGAGCTTGTGTGCGACCAGATCCAAATACTGCATTCAAAAAAGTTCCTGGAGCATACACTTGGTTGAGAACTCTAGCAGATGTAGGCATTCTTTGGTAATGCACATCCCACAATGTCAGCATAATGACAATAACACTGACATTGTCTCATACATCATTGACTAGAACTTCACAAGCCTGACGATCAGCTTTATAGCACTGTAGCACAGCTTCTTTGGAATCAAAAACATCTATAACACGACCATTTGCTGGACTATAGATGATGGCATTATCTAGCACGGTATGACGATCTGGAGTACGTAAGAAATAATACTGATACCATACAGTTATTCATACAATACTAACGATAATGATGAAAAAAAAGGTAAAAACGATCAAAATAAGTATATGATAATAAATGAAATATAAAGTAATGTATACATACTCTACAAAATATGTTACTACATATTTTATTACATACATTACAACATCAAGACATTATAGTCAGTTCGTATAATATAATCAACCTTGCATTTCTACAAAGCATTAATATATCATAGTTATAGTTTTTAGTTTTTTATGTATTTCCTCATGAACTTACTACTCAAACTCTTGGCAGGAATTATCATCGGAGAAGGAATAGCACTCAGTCAAAGCAAAGATGTCGTCAAAAAAGTACAAAAAGCTGAATGATGGAAAAAAGCAAAAGTAATGTTGGATGAAATCATTAATCTCAACAAAGATCTCATAAATACAGCAACATCAACCGAAACACAAAAAATAGCTTCTGAATTAGCGAACTCTGTTCAAGAACAACTCAAAACAATCCAACAACAAATCCAAGATCTATGAGAAAAAGCAAGCACGTTATGAAACAAAAAAGTCAAACAACTCATCGTCAGCACAGAAGAATGATTGGAAGCGGTCAAAGAATACGTCAAAGAATCATATGACTCACTGGATACAAGCTATGATTTCAAAGAGATGTTCAAAACACTATCCAAACAGCTTAATACACTCAAAAAGGATTACATGAAATAAACTTGAATTAGCTATATCAAACAACTATCGTCAACTTATAATTTTTATATTCTCAATTATAGTATTTCAATGATCTTCAATTTTTTAGCGTATATTGACGAGCTGAGAAACCATGCTGACAAGAAAAAAGTAATCGAAGAATACGAAGAGTTATTTGGTACCATACAGGGAGATATTAAATCCCAAATCCGATTTACAGAATACCTCACTAATTTCCCATTCTTTGAATACGCTGTACCAGAAGCACACAAAGATGAATTTAATCGAGATATACTCCAAAAACTCATTGTGGGATCATTCAGTAGCGATTGTATCTTAGACAAAGTAGAAGGGCAAGAACTTAGAGATCTCGTAGTATCTGTCAAATCTGGAGAACAATCTGTAGTCAAAAAAATATCCGAACTACGACAGCACCAACTCCAGAGATTATTTGAAATCTATACAGAAGAAGAAATGAATCTGCAAATCTTGATGAAAAAAGAAGAAAAAGAAAGAGAAGCGATCATTGCTCAGAGACAAGCGAGAATCCAAAGATGGAAACTCATCCTCGAAAGTCTTGGTAAAGATGAACAAGCAGCACAAGCTAAAGAAGAACAAGAAAGCAAACTATGAGATCTATATTCCCAACTGTAATATCCAGTATTAATCATTAATATATTGATATTTCAAAAAACAATATCACGCAATAATAAGAATTAAGAATAAACCATCTAAAAACGTAATCATGAATACCTAATACATTGTTATCAGATTTTCTTTACTTATTTATCATGCTGTTTTGATATGACAAAAGTCAGAACTCCGTTCGAACGTAACCGTGCTACTCGCAAACCATCTAATGCACCCATCAACATACTCATCATCATCGTACTAACTCTCCTATGAGCGACTATCTACCTTAGCCGAGGAAGTATCTCATGACAAATATGAAACAATAATACCGAACAAAATTCACAATGAGGATCTAGCATGCTAGGTAGCATCTGATCATCAATCAGTCTCAATGGAGATATCAGTCTATCAACAGACTCTTCAAAAGAATACACGCATCTATTGAATATATGAACTACTCAAATCGGGATAAAGAGCTCTACCATTATGTTAGATAGCTATACAGGTACGATAGAAATCATTGGAACAATCGAACTAGATCAAGATGGAATATGAATTGTCGAAGTCACTCAGGTGACTAATGGCACGATAGACTGAATTCAAGACGATACGATGACAGGAGATGATAGCTTGGACGAACTCACGGGAGACGTCATGACATGATCACTCGATGATATTGAAAACACTGATCCAGAAAACGAAACAAGTGAATCTAACGCATCAACAACAAATACTGATACAAACAATACCACTTCCCAGCTCATAGAAGACAGATCTGTCACCCAATTCCGTATCAATACAGGGAAAACTCTTGCGTATGAAGGTAATAGAGGATTTGATATCGTGTTTCCTACACAGAATATAGCATACGAAGCATCTAATATCGGAACCTGACTCGAATACGGCAATAATCTGCGCTGTAGTGTGAGAACGAATATTATCGTATTCAGAGACCAAGATCTCATCAACGAATCCCCTTCTGTAGAGATTTATGAGTGTTCAGCGAGAAGAGGTTTCTCTCTCTCGAGTATAAGAGGCTACAGAATCATTTCTGGAGACACAGAAAGCAAAGTATTCCTAGTCAAAGCAAATGATCCCGCTTGGGTCAGATTCGCAAACAATATAGAAGTACTCTACAGAGATAACATCGAAACGACTGAGTCCTCTAGTATCTCCAACACATCAAGCTCTACTAATAGCGATATCTCCAGATCTATCGAATAATAACGAATACCATTTCATAACAAAATCAAAAAATCTGATTCTCTATAACGTAAGAGAGTCAGATTTTTTTAATATATTGTATTTAATATATTATGTTTAATACTACCAATTAATCTGAGATTTGCCTTGTTGAAGCAGATAGTCGTTTGCGTGCTGAAAATGCCTACATCCCACAAATCATCTATACGCTGAGAGAGGTGATGGATGCGGAGCCTTGAGAATGAGATGTCTGGATGCATCGATCAATAGCTGTTTGGACTGAGCATAAGCACCCCAGAGCATGAAGACCGTATGATCTGTCTGTTCACTGACCACCTCAATAACACGATCAGTAAACCATTGTCGCCCTATATGTTGATGACTCAGCGGTCTGGATGCTTGGACAGTGAGCATACTATTGATCAAGAATACTCACTGATGTGCTCGGTTTGTCAAATCCCCATGAGATGGCAATGGGGTCTGAAATTCATCGTGGATGGCTTTGAAGATATTAGACAAAGATGGAGGTATTGCGACTCACTCTGGCACAGAAAAACTCAATCCATGAGCCTGTCCTAGACCATGATACGGATCTTGCCCCAGGATGACGACTTTGACCTGATCCAGAGGGGTGAGATTCAATGCATTGAATACAAGTGATTCTCATGGATACACAGTAATTCAAGCATTTCTATCATCCAGGATGGCTTGTTTGATATGCTGCATACGAGGATCAGCAAATTGATCTTGTAGATGAGTATACCAAGAAAGATGCACAGGAGTTATCATTTACACCCGGACTCAATAATATAAATAATCACTGAAAAGTTTTGAGATTAAGGTTGTAATATTGTGTCAGGTTTGATGATGACTGATTTGACTTGAGGAAACTGGCGAGCAGTCTTTTCGATAGCAGTCTGCATGAGCAAGACGCGAGCAGATCATCCATTCGTAAATCCAGGAACTTCATTGAACTCTAGAGACAACACACCCAAAGCATCAAGACTTGCTGAGAGCAATTGGAATTGAGGGTTTCCAAACAAACTCAAAAGTCACTGTGTTTTTTCTACATCAGACAAACCTCCTACTAATAACAACTTCAACGCCTCAGCAATTTCATCAGATCAACGGGAAATTGAACGCTGTATTGTGATAAGTTTTTCATTAGCATCCACTACGAATAGCTGGATCTGTTGGGTTGATGATTGAGCTTGAGTTGGTGATGTTTGAGTCGATGGGACTGACTGTATAGCTGGAGCTATGACCATCCCGGATGACTGAGCCAAAGAGCTAGAAATACTCGAGACATCCTGTTGGATCATATCTAACTTCATGTTCACTCCAGATAGATCGCATATAATACCTGTCTGAGTACTCATCATACTACCACCTGTGAGCGATGGATACAGTCGTACCACTACAGCCTTATCTCGGAAGAAGGTATACACATATCCACCAGCTACCAACACGATTCGTATGATACTAGTCCAAAAAATAGTTCTGAGATATGACATGATTGTAATACAATATCAAAAATTAAAAAATCTGATACAAGTGTAATTCTTTATATAACAATTTCAATCAATAGTATAATATTGTTGGGGCAATCTCCTAATGACCGAACAAACGCCTCAACAATCCCAACGCATATTCCTGATCGATAAACAAGGGTGAAGTAGCAATCGTAATCAGATGTGCTTGGGACATGAGTTTTTGAGTCAAAGGAATCATCCTATCCATCTCTTGGGTCGAATATCTGGCACGTGGATCTCGAAAATCCAGATCGATATCGAGAATATATAACCCATCATCCACTCAGCAAGATCCTAGATCATACAATGCTGATGATGATCTCACCTGTACTACATTACTGATCCATCAGGCTTGCAATGCTGGCCTGATAAACGATGCAATAGTTGTCTGATCTCTTGTATAATCGAACAAGGTATCCATTGAAACAAGATCTTGCTCATCTAGATATCTAGCTGGTTCATTCATATCGGCATGCTGATCTATATGTATCAGCGATACTGGGGACTGCGATGATATATTCGTGCCAAGATTCGAGTCAAGACTCATGCCAAGATCCTTCATCAGATGTCATCGATGAGGCAGGACATAATTATGATTATCAACAATGACGACAGGCACAGTTTGATAACTCGTAAGGAGATGGGTATTCAGTCAGACACAAGAACATAATATCGATTGCTGTACTTCTTCGAAGACGGGATATGGTCAGACTTTTCATTCTTTTAGAAAATTATTGGGTGGGGATGATATCAATCCAGGAATCCAGAGACGTCCTGATGATCCACACATCATTCTTTGCTCTCTATCATGAGCATTGTTGCCGGTATGTGAGCTATGTCGCTGAGCTGGACGGAGATGAGACATCATATCATGATAGGGATATATCTAGATCGTATCAATATAAAATTATCATGATCAATATAAAAACTGCAAAAACGGATACTTCTTGATTACACTTCGAGGAATTGTAACAGCTTGTGTATCGTTTGTAGTAGGATCTTGTCCCAATTGTTTCATACGAGAGATCATATACTCTTCATATGCTTGTTTGATGCTAGGATCTTGGATCATAGCGCCAGTCGTACCCATGAGTTTATGAGATAAGACTGGCAGTCAGTTTTGTTGGTATCATTGTTGTCATATCTGCGTATCTTTTTGATGAATACGAGAGTTTGGATATCATGGAAATGTTGATGGATTGAGAATGACTGCCTGATCAAAATACTTAATGGAGTGAGGCTCTACATCGCTATATCGTCTCAAGATGCCTTGCGTTGTGGCAGCATTGATAACAGGATAACAAGATGCGTGGATATGCTCCGCTCTCCCAATATTCATCACCGTCAGAGGCTTATTTGGAGGTCTGTGTGCCAATCGCTTGGTGAGGATATCTTCTGTTAACATGTCTTTATTATGATCTTGGAGGCTGGCACATAGGATCACGATATCACCAGAGTCTTGGGTTCATAGATCATGGATCTGTTGAGTAAACTGTTCGTCACGAGTCGAATACGATACAACCTTTTTTGCTACTCAGTCCAGAGAGTCTTGTAATCATTTCCCAATAACGCCTGTCCCGACAATACGGATATGTTGATCTCTTAATTCAGTTCCATACCAATAGTCCAACAAACTCAGCGTCACCAAGACCGTATGATATCTGGATCTATACGGCATCGAGTTGATTACCAACGAAAGTTCTTTTTGCTTTTCAGCACTAATCTGAATATGATTTATCCCAGTCCCTGTAGAGACAACTGCTTTGGGAGCGATTCCAGAGGACTGTAGTGAAGCAAGATGACTATCATCACAAGGTATCTGAGGCGAAACATACAAAAAAATCTGACTACTATCTAGCGTTTTTACAAGACCTTTTTGTGCTTGCTCTATCAACAAATCGAGATCCGGATATACAACAACACCCTCTTGATTTGACAAGATACCATGATCACACCACAATGGATTCACTACGAAATGTGTTGTTTCCATCTAACGGAACATCAAAAAAAATTAAATATCATGAGATTGTTTTTAGTCAAGCATGTATGCAATCTCAAGAGATTTTATAGTATTAAAAAACCTTCGCAATTACGAGCAAAGGAAAGATAGATGTCAGATTTTTTAATATTTTGGAATATATTACTCAAACAAAGTCTGCACAGGACCGTCTTTATGATTACGAGAAGAGTCATGTTGCTCGTAATGAATATTCGTGACTTGGTTTTTTTTGTGCGCGGTCTTTCATTGCTGGAAAGAGACGACTAATGTATAGATCATACCAGAAATCAATAAAAACTGTAGAACATAGAATGCAGTAGTCAAACTCAGCGTCGATCCTGCGATACCAGCAATTCATAGAGCATCCTGCAGACCAATCATCAAAGTCGTCAGCACCCACAGACAGATAAAGTTAAACAATCCATCCTGATCTTTGAGACCTAATAATTCATGTATCAAAGACTTGAATCGAAAACTTGCATTAAACAACAATACAACTAAAAAAATAACAAGAAAAACAATACCAGTAGTCGCAAATTCCCCGCTCAAGAGTCAAAAATACGTAGGGTTTCCTCATGAAAGAGGCTCAAATACTACCATAGAAAAGAATATTACGAGGATTGCAACAATCGCTAAGTAGGCAAGAAAGGCTTGCTCTACCGGCTTAAACTTAGAAAACACAAAAATGGTCTGAGCGAGCAAAGTCTGAGCCTTAATCTTGTCAAATAATGATGATGCTGTACGACGTTTCATGACAGATAAATACGTATAACAATATAAAAACTAAGATACAATCTGATGTACTACAGCCAAAACTGTCTCAACATAATCAGCAACAGAAACATTTCTTCGCTCATGCAAAATAGTTCCTTTCTGATCAAGTAAGAATGTACTCCTAATAGTTCATTGGTATTTCTTACCATACATAGACTTTTCACCCACTGTATCAAAAACAGTATGCAATTGCCACTGCTTATCCGAAATCAGCGCAAAAGAAAGTCACTGCTTTTGTATAAAAGAACAATGAGAAGAAGGAATGTCTTTACTCACTCATACGATCTGTACTCATAGCTGGCCAAACTGATCTGCCATACTGGCAAAGTCACGCGCTTGTTTTGTACAGCCGGACGTATGATCTTTAGGATAGAAATACAGCACAGTCATAGGAGACTTACTGAGTAACTGCTCATACGACAATTCTATGGTCGTCTGGTCTGGCATAGTGATAGAAAGGATCATAGACAACACATCAACAAACAAAAAGCAAAATATTTTTTAAGATCATAAAGAAAATA
>JBGTAD010000065.1:0-12839 GCA_041750055.1 Candidatus Absconditabacterales bacterium
GTAAATATGGTAATTGACCTATATCAATTCAGCTGTCCAATTAAAGAGCAGTTGAAAGAAAACCAGCGCTAGCGCTGGTTTTCTTGGTTTTTGACCTATTTGAGTTGGACAGCAATGTACTTACATTATAAAAGTTGACATAAGAACTAATTGTTTTCAGTTCTTCTCGATTTATATTTGCGTCTTTACAATCATTCTTTAGTTTTTCTAACTTATTCCACCATCATTTGGATGTCTCTGGCAAAGGGCGTACTTTTATAGCAATTATTTCCACTTTATCCAGAAACTCATTACATGAATCTAAAATAGACTTGCTGACATTACTCCTACCTCATTTAGTACCATCTCTCATTCTTGTTCAGAAATTTTTAATAACTTTGATAGCTTCCCTGTAAATCTCTTTCTCAACCCCCTCTTTTATTGGTTGATCATAATTTATATATGAATTTATTGTATCTAATTGTTCCCAATCTATTTTTGCTTCCTTATACTTAAACTTTATATCTTCAAACTCAGCAATTCGTCATTCAACATTTTCATGAAGACGTAGGATTCAAACTTCTATTCCAACATCTTTCAAAAACAATTCACAAGTTACTTTTACTTTCTTATCATTTCTTTTGTATCATCACAATCTAGCATTAGATAATTTTGTTCAAAAGCGTTTAATCGACTTTTGTGCTTCACAAAAAACTTCTTGACTGACTCATTCTTTTATTGGTTGTTTAAAAATTTGAAAAGATCCAATTGTTTTTAGTTTATTCCAATCAATTTTTGATAATTCACAATCTTTCTTTAGCTTTTTAAACTCATCGTGCCATCATTCTAACGAACTAGGAAAAGAATTATCTTCCTTTCCACAATATCCCCCATCAAACAAAAACAATATCGCTTCTCTCGTGAGTCCGATCTGCTCGAGAACTTGTCTCTTAGAAGGTAGCGAATACTTGTCTCCTAGCTTACCAAGCTCATGCACTTCCTGGATGACATTAGCTAGTTTCTCTGGAGATATAATCTCTATCCCATCTACGAAAGCAGCCGCAAGATTTTCACCGAAGCGATCTTTCAAAGCACTTACTTTATCTTCACCAGATAGAGTACTATTCTCCATCATTTGATTAGTAATTGGTTTCATAGAGACAACACACAAATATAAAACTAAAATATATATGTCAATATATTCATATTGAGTATAATATTCAAGAGGTATTAGTATTTTCCTCTTGTAAACAGACAGTAGCATCGATATAGTGTCGGTGCTATTTTTTGTAACAAGAGTCAGATTTGTTTATTTTTTGTTGTTATTATAGAATATGTTCGATTTCGATCCACAAAAAAACTATTACGAAATCCTATGAGTCAGCGAGTCTGCTAACCAAGATGAGATCAAAAAAGCATTTAGAAAGCTAGCCGTCCAACACCACCCTGATAAATGATGAAATAAAGCGACCTTCCAAACAGTCAATGAAGCATATCAACTCCTCTCTGACGAACCTAAAAAAGCTCAATACGATAATATGAGAAAAGGTGGGTACGGATGAGGAAATGGTGGATGATTTGGAGGTACAGATGGATTTGATTTTGGAGGATGAGTAGATATCGGAGATCTCATGTGAGGTATCTTCGGAGGAGGCTTTGGCTGAGGGAGAAAGCGTAGAGCTGTAGGAGAAGATATCCAAGTATTGTTGACTATTTCGTTAGAAGAAGCATACAATAGTGTATCCAAAGACATCTCATATCGCAGACAGACGGTCGACAGCTCTCTAGAACGCAAAACATGCTCAAATTGTGGATGATCATGAGCTGTGATCGAGACAGCAAGAACAGTCTTTGGAGTAATGCAAGTACAAAACATCTGTAGCACATGTCAGTGATCCGGAAACCAATACTACAAAGACGGCAAACTCATCCAAGGATGACTCGTCACGACCAATCAATCACTCAATGTCAAAGTACTAGAATCAATCAAAGACGGAGTCTTCATCAAATATCATGGTATGGGTCATGAATCGCCAGACGGATGAGCAGGCGATCTGTATGTCAAAATATCTATCACTATGCCTACAGGTATGAGTAGAAAAGATGATGATTTGTATGTCAGAGCAGATATGAGTATGTTTGATTTGATATTAGGAGGAGAAGTAACAATTGCTCATCCTAGCGGCAAATTGATTTGTAAAATCCCCAAATGAACACAACTCACAGATATGATCAAAGTATGAGGAAAAGGATTCGGAACATCAGGAATCTTTGGCAAAAGAGGCGATCTCATCCTGATCCCCAAAGTATCCATCCCCAAAAAACTCTCTAAATCACAAGAAAAACTCTGGAAAGAATTGAAAGAAAGCGAATAAAAAACAAGAAAGTCTGATGATTACTCACTATAGCATGTTCCATTGAGGGACATGTTTTTATTTTCCTCTTGATTTCAACCTAACCTTAGGGTATGGTCAAATCATTAAAACATAAGATAAACAAGTAAACAAACTCTCTAGTATCATTTATTAATAACTACCTCTCATGAAATCTCAACATACCAACGTCGCAACTGGTCTCAAGAAAGCAAAAGGTATGCTCGATAAAATCATGCAATTGGTTGAATCAGACAGCTACTGTCCCGATATCGCCCAACAAATCAACGCAACAATAGGACTTCTACAACAAGCCAACAAACATCTCCTAAGAGAGCATATTATTTGCTGCGGCAAATCCAAACTCACCTCTAACGACAGCTGAGAAGTGACAACATTCGTCGACGAACTTATGAGAACTCGAGATATAGCAACCAGAAAATAATCAGAAACAAAGAGAAAAATTAGAAACAAATAAATCCGAAGAATATGAACACAATCATTTTCACTAATAAATTTTCAACGATATATTCTTTTATACCCTAGAATGTTACCTATGAAGTTATCCAAACTTGACTCATTCTACCGCCGACAAGCCCCTATCTACAACCTCACTCGCCAGACCATCCTGTACAATCATCGTGAAGCTGTTCAAGCTCTCCAACTCCAACCTGCCGATGTCGTCTACGATGTCGCTTGCGGGACTGGTAAAAACATTCCTCATCTCCTCAAAAAAGTAAAAGCTGATCAGATTCATGGTTTTGATTATTCTCATGCCCTGCTTGCTCAAGCACGTAAGACATACCCTGATATTCATCGACATCACGCTGACGTGACCAAGCCATTTGCTGATCACAAAGCAAATAAAATCATCTGTTCGTATTCGCTCTCGATGATCCACGACCGAGAGAAAGCGTTGAAAATCATGATCGATACTCTTCATCCTGGTGGGAAACTGGTGATATTGGACTTCAATACTCACTGGAAGCCCTGATGGAGAGGCAAGATCTTACAAGCCTTCCTCAGACGATGTGATATCAACCTAGATCAAGATCTATTACAATCCTGTAAAAACATATCAGGCATCACATATCATCACCAACTGTATCATGACGGATACAATACTATCGTCACTATCGACAAACATGCCTAAATCAACTCTACTCAGACCCAATATCTTGGATCTCCTCAAGATCATAGCTATCATTTTGATGATCATTGATCATATCGGATATTTTATATTGACCGAATATTCGACACTCAGACTGATAGGAAGATTTTCGTTTCCGTTGTTTTTTATCATCATAGGACTACATCACTCATATCGTGTGAAGCGAGACCTCCTCACCATGGCATTGACTCTGCAGATCGTGTTGAGTATCTATCGATATGCTACAGGATCACCCTCACGGTATCTGTCTATCCTCGCGAACGTCATCATTGTCAAAGTCATTCTCCATCAAATAGATATACTCTTGATTACTACAAAAAACATCAATATAAACAAAGCACATACTTACCGAGTACTATCCTGTATCTCTCTCATCGCTACTAGTATTATCCCTCGGACGGCCTGATGGCTTGAATATGGATCAGTAAGTATCAGTCTATGAATACGAGGATACCTATTGGCAGCTCGCGCTCCACCATATATCATGTGGATACACACATTGATCAGCATCATCGGATCCATTATAATCAACGGGCATTTCCACTTCCTCCCTCACGAGCGATGAATACTCGTCACGGGACTCACAGTCATCATGAGCGCCATACGAATCGGTTATCCGTATCTGTATCATCCAATCAATACGATCAAACCAATCAAAAATCTGATCCAACGAACGTCACAATACTCTTTGTATATTTATATGTTACACATCCCGATGATCTTAGCATTAGCCTGGATCATAAGATCAGGATAACTACAGAAGATAATCAGAGAATAATCAGAAGATACACAGAAAATGAATAGGAAATGAATAGGAAACCATTGAAACATGCCATCATACTAAAAACAACAGACTACCGTCATTGCGAGTCCGCCGCGGCGGATAGCAATCCAGTTCAAGCAAGAGATTGCTTCCCCCACGGCGGGACATCTGACTAATCAAATTCTTATTGTCTAATCTGCTAGTCACCATTCTATAATCACTCTTTACTATTTACTAATCACTATCCCCCATGAATTACTCTATCCTCTCCATCCTCACTCTCAGCCTCATCATTAGCTGATGTAGTGCTCAACCATTTCAGCAAGATGCGGACATGCCTCATAATAACGCTATCCCTGGCATGACAGATCAAAACATGATGAATCACTGATCTATCAATCATGGTGACGTCAGTTCAGAACTTCAATTTATCGTAGAAATGATCCCCCATCATCAAGAAGCTGTTGATACCTCGGTCATCATCAGCCAAAATAGTACAAACACTGGTCTCAGACAGCTCGCTGATACGATCATCCAGACACAAACACAAGAGATCTGAATGATGCAATCTCGACTGCAACAGCGATACGCAGACTCTCAACAGACTTCTCAGTATCAAAACATGATGGCTGACTTGAATACAATGACATGATCAGCTCGCGATCGCTCATATCTAGAGGGAATGATAGCTCACCACCAATGAGCAGTCGATATGGCTCAGTGAGTTCTCAAACTCAATCCACGTCCAGAAATCCAACAATTTGCACAGACTATCATCACAGTACAACAAGCTGAAATACAGATGATGGAGCTCATGCTCAAACAAATACCATAATAAGAACCTAGAAAAATCATAGAAAAAAGAACATCAAAAAATCTGACACTCCATTACGTACGAGGTCAGATTTTTTTCTTTTATCAGTTTATATTGATACATATTAGAACAACTCACTATGAGAGCCGACTCTCAAGAGAAGCAACCATATTGCATCATCCGAATAACTGTATATAAGTAATACATCAGGATAAATATGACATTCTCTACATCACAGATATTCTCATTGTAACTCATGATCTCTCATAGCAACGGGTAAAAATGATCATGAAGACAGCAAATCAATTGTTTCTTTGAGTTTGAGTAATATCTTCTTATGATGCTTATATGATTTGAGATCTTTTTTGAATGCAGAAGTTGTTTTCACTAGCCTATTCATCTTGATTTCGATGAGCACCTAAAACATCCTTAAATAACTCATCTGAATTTGCATAATGTTCTGTGGTATATAATGCTTCATTTCTCAGCTTCACTCACTGTAATTCTTGCTGTATCGTAACATCTGGGAATTGCTTCAAGCGCTGCAACAAAGAAATCGGCACTCTCAAAATCACATCTGTTGTAGAGTCTGTGAGTTGTTGTACAATCATTTGATAGATACGTAACAAACTAAAAATTCATCTACTTAGTATAAAAGTCTCTCTCATACATGCAAGAGATTTTATCGGAGGCAAAAAAAAATCTGACACTCAATCACATACGAGGTCAGATTTTTTATTTTCTTTTATCTGAATATTTCTGAATATTCTGAAGCTTCGTTTCGTTTTATTTACCTCCACTTTGTTCTCTCCAGAGAGCGTAATACAATCACTTCTGATCAACGAGAGCTCCATGAGGACCAGACTCCACGATACTGCCATCCTCCAAGACATAGATCACATCTGATCTCATGACAGTAGAGAGACGATGAGCAACCAAGATGGTGATCAGATGAGGATTAGATTCTGCAATGGCGTGAATCGTATCAGCAATTTCTTTTTCTACAATACTATCGAGTGCAGACGTTGCTTCGTCGAAGATCAAGATATCAGGCTGACGAATCAATGCTCTCGCAATCGCCAAACGCTGACGTTGTCATCCAGATAGCTTCATGCCTCACTCTCAGACCATAGTCATCATACCATCAGGCAACTCACGCACAAATCCATCTAACGAAGCCTGCTGCAAGACTTTTCGGCAGTCGTCGTCGGTCGCAGTCGGCTGAACGAAGACCAGATTATCACGAATCGTACCAGTAAACAGCTGTGCATCTTGAGAGACTAATCCAATACGTTGTTTGAGATTGGTCGTATCGATAGTAGCGAGTGATTTGCTATTATAACTAATAATTCAGGATGTCGCAGGATACAATCATGCCAAGAGTTTGAGGATTGTTGATTTACCAGATCACGAAGGTCCCACGAAAGCAATACGTTGACCAGACGTAGTATCAAACGAGATATTACTCAAGACTTGTTTATCTGGAGTATACCCAAATGAAACATTATCGAAACCAAGTGACTTGATCGTTCCTAGTTTTTCAAGATGGTCAGTCGGTTTTTCTTTTTCTTGGGTCATGATATCTTGGAGAATTTCATGATTTGCTCTAGCTTCCTGATAGTTCTTGACGACAGTACCAAACAGTGAAAGCTGACCAAACAAGAAGAATGAATAGAAATATAAACTCATGAGTTCTCCGACCGTGATCGCCTGAGTGTAGACTAAATATCCCAATAATCAGATCAACAATACACGCATCGCATTGATGAGTGTTCCTTGGATGAATTCTATGACTCTCACCGTTTGGACTTTTTTGAGTTCGAGATCTAGGACTTTATTATTCCCTTCGTCCAGTCTTTTGATCTCTTGGCCTACCAGTCCCAGCATTTTGATGAGCGAGACATTACGAATCGACTCGGTAATTGATCCAGCGATGGTATTAGATTCTTTGGAGATGGTTTCTTGGGCTTTTTTGATCTGGCGAGACATCATGAGTGTCGTCCCCGTCATGATCGGCAGGAGCAAAATATACGCTACTCCGACACGTCGATCCACGATGAACGAATACGTCAAAACAAACACCATACCAATCAGAGCGAAAAATACTACATTAATCAGACTCGTGATATAGGTCTGGATAGAATCTTTGGCTTTGACGAGTTTTTGGAGAAGTTGTCCAGATTGCTGGTCTTCGAAGACCTTATAAGGAAGCGAGAAGGTATGACTAATCGTATTTTGATAGATCGACGTCCCAATTTTTTGGGTCATGACGTTGACGAAATAGTCTTGGAAATTCTTGGCAATACGAGAAACCATAGCTACACCTATCAATCATCATAATCATCGCAGCAATCCATAGATATATTCTTGGGTCGTTCGTTGAGAAGGATTGGTGAGGTAATTATCGATCAGCCATCTCAAGACCTGAGGATCCATGAGAGAGAAGACTTGATTGATAGATGCCAAGACGAGAATCAACGCAAGCGTTCGCTTGTAATCACGTAAATAGGTTCGTAGGAAGGACATAAGTAGAAGTTATAAACTATAAGTTAAAAGTCGAAAGAGTACATAAACTAGAAGTCCACCAAAGAACAAAGCGTAACCTCTTTTAAGATCTAGTTGATAAGAAAAAAGGATAACAATTATCTTTATAACAGGATATGCTTTTCAGAGATTAAATACAAACAAAAATCTGACACTTCAACCACGATCCGTGTCAGATTTTTTATTACAGTTGACTATGCTTTAGGCTCTGGATCCATACCCATTCGGAGATTTGGAGTAGCAAGTTCGTGTCTCCCAGCATGTTTGAGCTGGAGGAATAGTTGCATTTTGTATGCACTCACCTGACCGAATACTCGTTCTATAAGAAAATTTATTCTTGTCTTGGTAAATCTTCAAAAAATAGTTACCTCTTCTGCAAGTTGTTCTGGAGTTGCTGCTTGAATGAGCGCTTTCGCTTTCCCTCGTTCTGCATCGATGGTTGCATTGAATTGTGCAGGATCAAATGAATCAGTCAAGTTTTGCATATCAGCAAACAAAGCCATATCTCCCGTGAAGATGAGTTGTGTCTGTCTGTGTTGGTAAGCAAGGTATGCGAGGAGTTCTTTGATCGTACGTTGTTTGTCCGTAAATTTGTGTCCGTGATGCTCAGCGGCGACTTTGGTTGCGAGATGTTTGATGACATTGACTTCATGATCAATTGCTGTGATGAGATTGAGATGTGAGTACATAGAAAAAGAAGAGAAAGAGTAAAGGTTTGATTCATAAACAAAGGCGAATGACGAAAGGCGAATGACGAAAGGCGAATATTAGTTATATATTCGTAATGAGTAATCCGCTATTTGTTATGTATAATATTGTGTGACTTGTTCTGCTGATCGACGCACTTTTGGAGCATTCGCGTATTTGGCATCATCGGCAGATCTATATCCGACAGGCACAATCACCGCACTATGATAACCAGTTCACTCCAGACCAAGGAGTTTGTCGTATGCAGCATGATCAAATCCCTCCATTGGGCATGCATCTATTTCCATCTGTGCAGCCGCCATGAGGAGAAACCCTTGAGCAATATATACTTGTTTATCCGTTCGGACTTTGATCGAGTCAGCAGTGTGATTTTGAGTAAACCCTATCATCATGTTTTTGTATCCATCTAGGGTAACAGGATCTATACCTTTGGTAGCCGCAGTGTCTTGGATATAGGACTCGACGTAGCTTTCATCGATACTATCTCTAGCACATAGCACGATCAAATGAGAAGCATCAGCAACCTGACGTTGACCTCGAGAGTGTCAGACTAACTGCTCTCTGAGATCAGGATTCGTGACGATGAGGAATTTTCGAGGCTGTAATCCAAACGATGATGGAGCTAACCTCATCGACTCCAACAATACGTTGAGGTCAGATTCTGAGACTTTTTTAGTTGGATCAAATGCTTTGGTAGCATAACGTCGATTGAGTGATGTGATAAGGGACATGGAAGATATGATATAGAAGATAAAAAACATCAGTAGAATGAAGGAGTATATTGCTCATAATAAGTTAGATTTGGGTGAAGATCATATATAACGAAAGCGTATGCAACACACTGATAGCTAGATTCCACCAGATCACAGGATTGCTTTTGGATGAAACGGTAAACAGTGTAGAGATTTTGTAGAGTATTTGGAGAGGGAAGAGTATCAATGCAATAGTAATAGCATATGTTGGCAGTATAAGAGCGATGAATGATGTGATAGCGATTGCCATATACAGCGATGAAAGTATTTGACGTGCTGGAGTCACTGGACCAAAGACGTTCTGCATATCGCGTTGATTGATCATGAGCAGGAATGCCATGACACCCGCAACAAGCACATTAACACAATGAGAGATGATAACAAATACCATAGTTAGTAGAATCTAAAGAGACTAAAGAATCCAATATCTTATTTTTTCACCTTCTGTATCGCTTGCTTCGCCTGACTCAGCACAAACGAGCGAGGGAGGAGCGGAAGCAAAGACATCAAGAAACGATAATGTCGTGGCAGCCCACTAATAATAACTAAATCGCCACGCATCATCGCACGATATCCCTCACGTGCTACCTCATCCACATCAGCAGCATATTGAAACGCCTTCGAATCTACCACATTTGCTACCTTGGCAAATCAGGTATCTACTGGACCTGGACACAACGCAGTAATCGTCACACCTGTTCATTCGAGTTCTTTACTAACCGCCTGACTGAGAGATAAGACATACGCCTTGGTGGCATGATAGACAGCCTGCATCGGTCCAGGGATCATCCCAGCAGTGGATGCTACTTGGAGGATTTTACCAGACTTCCTAGCGATCATCTCTGGTAAGAATAGATATGTCAAATGCGTCAGCGTCGTGATATTGAGATCTATCATGGATTGATGTTTTATCCAGTCTTGTTTCCACAATTCACCATATCCACCAAATCCTGCATTATTGATAAGATAATCAATCTTGATATCATGTTTTTTGCAATATTCATAGACTCATGACGCACTATCCGGCTTGCTCAGATCGATACTCATCGTGTGTACGATGATGTGGTATTCTTTGATGAGATCCTGTTTGAGAACATCAAGATCATCCTGACTACGTGCTACCAAGACGAGATTATGACCATCTTGGGCGTGCAGATGTGCCAGCGATTTGCCAATACCACGTGATGCTCAAGTGATAAGTGCCGTATGAGTATGTTTCATATCGAGAATACAAAAAATAAAAAATAACGAACTAACTCCAAGCTACACAATTCGGTATATAAAATCAACTAAAAATAAAAAATAAATCTGACTTGAAAGATATACCAGTTTTAGATACAGTAGTGTCAGATTTTTACTTTTTTGATTGAAGATATACATTTGATCATGACATCCGAAACTTCAGATTGTAGCTGTCCAATTTTTCGTCTCTTAGACCTCTTGGGTAAGAAACGAGTCCTCCTCATCCTCAAAGAAATCTATCTATGAGAGCAGACCTTTACCGGACTCAAAAGAAAACTCAACAACCTCAACTCATCAAGCCTGACACAAAAACTCGACATCCTCAGAAATGAATGATACGTCCAGAGAAAACTCATCAGTGAAGAACCAGTTAAAATCAGATATATGCTCACTTCTCGTGGACAAGAATTGGGTGCAAAAATGATGGATCTGGTAGAATGGTCATCTCAAAACCAGGAAAAATCGATGTAAAACAACATACAACGATAAAAACATTTCAGTTTTGAGTATATTCAAGCTTGAACCATTAGATAAGAAACGATATAAATTTATCTCGCAATGTTGCGTTTTATTAGCAATTGAGTCTACCCCAGATGCAAAAACTTTTTCACGCAGGCAATCTTATTTGTTATCATAAATCTACAGCTCGTTGCTCTATTTATATATCTTTTCCACTCAGCAGAGATACTCATATCGATCAGATTCATCTCCTAGAACACATGATGATAGGAGATTTTATCAAAACGCACACCGAGACCAAAAAGCACGAAGGAGTCATAGAGACACTCAACGGTATATCTAATGGGTTCTCGTTAACATTTTTTGCAACAAGTCATTACAAATTAGCACGACAAAATGCGGTCATGATGGTGGATTTTTTGGATCACGAACCGATACTATCCCAAGAAGAAGTAGATAACGAGAAACTCATCATTGATGCAGAAGAAGAACATTATATCAAATCTGATATTGATCGTTTTAATGATTTGTTTGAAAAAGATTCTATAACATCCGATGCTACTAGCTATGATTATCATTCGTATATACAGCTTCATGATCTTATCAAAACCGTCAAACCCATTATTGTACTGCAATGAGATTTTGAACAGTCGGAAGTCATTGCTGCATATACTTATATCAAACATCATCTCAAAGTCATCAGAGATAATAGCTCTCTAGAAGACCTAAATTTTGTCGATTATAGCAACATCTCACTGAGAGAATACCGTCCTACCAGAGACCGTTTTGCAGGAGACTATCTCAAGAAGGCAGGATTATTCCTCTCTACTCCCCTCTCTATCGTCAAATCCATTTCTAGTCAATGGCTGATGACGTTTTTTGTACATCGTTGTTTGTTAGAATTCGTACGTTATCAAGAAAAAAGCGACTATGGCGTGAGTTGCACACCCAGGATGTTGCCAGATATGATCCAATCATCACGGACATTCTTATCCACCAGCAGTAGCAAAGACATCTTGATGTTGATTTGAGATATGTTTGGTAAGACAGCACAAGAGTTTGAAACCATCAAAAACCAGATTAGTTATGACATCTTACAACGAGAAGATGACCATTATCAGACATATTTTGCGTTGATACAGCATATTCTGATAGCAAAAGGTCCTAGGACTATCGAAGACCTCGCTACCAAACTCATGAATATTTCTTATGAAAACTTTTGTAACTTCTATCAAGAAAACGTCGAATATTTTTCTATTAGAGAATTAGAAAGATTTGAACATTAGTATTTATACTTAGTGAGTAAGACAAACTTTTTACTTGATCGTGTCAGATCTCATTGTCCATACAGCTCTGTCATCCTGAGACGAGGATGTTTTTCTATGGTGATAGTATCGAGTACAAGATCACTCAAAAAACGCGGAATAACAACTGAGATCTCAACATTATCATCTGTCGTCTGTGTAATACGAGTTACAACTTTATCTTTTGGAGTCACCAAAGCCGCTATATACACAAAATCAGCTCAGGTATAATCATACACTGCTCAATCAGAATGAATAATATTAATATTAGTAATTCATAAATGTGAGATGAGCTGATTAGCGATATAGACTGCCTCGAAATTATTATCAATCCCTATGATTTCTTGAGTTTTGAAATGCTCATACAAATAGATCATCGTCTCTGGCATGGATCCACATCCCACACAGACGATTCTTTTTTTACTCGAAAGATCAACATCTTTGAAAATATTTTCTTTATTGATGTATTTATCCTTGAGAAAATTATTATCTAACACATGTTCAAATCAAATATGCTTATGCGCTCACTTCGTCATAATTCATAATGATTCTGAAACTTCAAGTGCTCTCCAGTAATAAGCTAATTTTTCATGAAAATAATCATGAAATTTCTCATTGCTGTCCAACTCAAATAGGTCAAAAACCAAGAAAACCAGCGCTAGCGCTGGTTTTCTTTCAACTGCTCTTTAATTGGACAGCTGAATTGATATAGGTCAATTACCATATTTACC
>JBGTAD010000066.1:0-4089 GCA_041750055.1 Candidatus Absconditabacterales bacterium
TGTCTGCATCGATCTTAGCAGCCAAAGAATCTCTGACTACGGGAGGTATGAGTGTCGGATTTTTACAATCTTTGGCCAAATCGCCATTGCTGAGTGCTGAGGAGAGAGCCAAGATATCTGAGTGTGTCTTCGTCGATACCAAGACCAAGGAATCTTTTATCAAACAAGAAAAGCTGATCGAGCATTTCGATATGATAGCAGCAGTCACGCCAGGATTTGTATTCAAGAGTATCAATACGGATATGACTATCCGAAAAGATAAAGCCCATCTGCCAGCGATCATCGCCGAGATGATGACCAGCCCTCGAGATACCAAGGATATCGCTCTGTATCTCAAGACGAGATCCTGACCAAGTGAAGCAGATCAAAAGGTACAGGAAGAACTAACTGGAAAACTAGGACAAATCAATCCTCCATCGTATACTCCACAATGACCTGATAAGAAAGAACAGAAAGCTGATGATGGGTCGCAAGAGTGAGATTTGGAATGAGAGTGAGATGAAGAGGAGGGGGACGTTGAGGATGGACAGCAGGCTGATGATGGATCAAATGGAAATATTGATATAGATAGTGTTGATGATTCGTTCCCGTCTGAGTCAGAAATTATTGCTCTATGTTCCAAAGAAAACGCCCCAAATAATGAAGAAAAAATAAAAGATATAGGATTTAGATATATGGTCAAAAAATGTTGATTTTCTCCAGAATTAGCGATTGCAATTCTAGGAAATATCAAATATGAATCATGATTTCAGACTAACATTGTTGGAGACAACGGTACGTCGTTTGGTATCTGTCAGTGGCATAAAACAAGACGAGAATGACTCAAAAATTTTGCTATAAGTAATAATATGTCAGTCGGTAGCTTTTATGCTCAATTAAAATATATTAAATATGAGTTGGAGCAACCAGCTTTTGCTTCTGCGAAGGCCCAAATAGATAAAGTATCTTCACCAGAAGCCAAAGCTCAAATGTTTTGTCAGCATTATGAAATCCCAGCTCAAATGACGATGCAAAAATATATGAGATGACAAGAAGCAATTAAGACTCATAACATGTTAAAAGGAAAATATGGTATTTCTCTTAAAGATATTGAGGAGAAGAGGAAAGTTAAGAATCAAGAAGCAATTTGATTTAATGAAAAAATCTTAGCTAAATCTCTGGATCAGTTCTGAGGAGTGTGAGATTCTATCACGTATGGTATGAAACTCATGAAAAAGTTTAATCTTGAGTCTCCATCTTTAGAAGTGTGATGAGAGCGTATTGATAAGGTTTTGATGAATTTTACAAGAATGGAATGATCTTTAGATAAAAAAGAAACGCCATCATTTTTTGTGATGGCATGATATAATCATGACTTAGCCAATCCAGCAGATAGGCAACTAGCTATCAATGGGATTGTCGATATAGCAAAGAGATTACAAACGAAATGAATTCAGCCGGTATTGTGTCAGTTATATCATGTGGATCCTGCCAAAGAAGCTCATAAGAATCCTTCATTAAATGATCGTAATAATATTGATGCTTTTAACAAAGAATTATACGATGCTGCAGCTAGACAGCTGACTTGACAACCAGCTCCTTATGTAGTAGATTTTCGTAAGGTGTTTGAAAATCAGTCAATGGCACTTCACCAATGAGCTACCGAAAAAATCCTCACATGATTTACAGATCCCAACTATAGATCTACTGGATCAGAACAAGTTGCTTAGCGATGATGAAAAGATACTCGTTGACAATTATTTGACCTCACCCCAGCCCTTTACCCTCAAGGGGCACCTAGTCCTCACTAGTACAGGGAGGGCGTCGAGATGACTCCGCATAGCGGTTGTTAGATTTTTCCTGGATTGCTTCGTCTCTCCGATCCTTGCAAAGACGAGAGTAAGTGAAGCGATTTTTTTGTATTGCATGTCTACTTAATCACTTTGGCATAGCACCTTTCTTGGTGTTTGCCATTGACGGATCGAATGGTACAGGATGGATAGGATGATTTGGTAGAGAATGATCATATATATTCGATTGATCATTGATCCTGTGTCTGAGATAGCGTGAAGACTTCTTCTTGACTACCGTATGTACCATCGACATTGGAGACGATGATGATTGGATATGAGCGGATATTTTGGAACACGAGATCTTGGGTGCCGCCGAAGACCATCGCATCCAATCCTGGTATATCGATATTCATTCCATTGATCTGAGAATTGTAGTAGGCGTTGTACCGCTTGCTATGGTTTTTGACTGATAGTACGCTGAGTCATTGGTTGGTGAGTATCCCTTGGTATAGAGCTGTCGAAGCACCACAGATGCCTCATCCATAGATGAGGGCTTCGGTATTGCCGAAGATGCCGTATCAGGCTTTATATTTTCTTTGGATACGAGGATCAAAGCCAATAGAAGATAAAAATCTGACCGTCTCGCCTGGCTGGATGACCCTCACGTATCCGATGCTCGCTAGTGAGGTCTGGATATTGTGTAGTCTGTATGGCTGATCGCGGGTAGTCCTGGTGCGATGAGAGACGATACGATATCCTAATTGGCTGAGGTCGTTGGGTTGTTTTCGTAGATAGATGGGTCCTAGATTCTGGATGTCTTGGGCTGTCAGGAAGAGCTCGGACGCAGGCTGATTGGATGCTGATATGTCAGATGCTGGGATCTTGGTCTGGATCCGCTGATCGAGTCAGTCAGTAGCTGTGATCGTGGATGTCAGACTAAAACTCTGTGCTGCTCGATTGGCATTGATAGCCTGGAGTCACTGAGATCCATAGGGTCTGGCGATTCGCTTGGTATATCACTGAGATAGGAGTGCTTTGGTCAGAGCTATCCTGATGTGATGCTGGAGCTGTGCGGGTGATGATGCGTGACGACTCAGTATTCCTATTTGCTGTCTGGATAGTAAGAGACCTTGGTCGTAGGTGATGGCGGTGACGCTAGAGATAGGTTGGATCCTGGTGTAGGCACGAGGTGAGATGACAGCTGCTCCTGACAATCATATATTGCATACTGACCAGATGGTTATCGTGAATAATGTGATATAATAACGAATCATGAGTGGGTGAAATAGGGATAGTTATGATATAAGGACTTCTCTGGTGTCTCCATTTAATACGCGGATAGTGACATTGATATACTCTGCATCGACATACTGATGCATAAACTTAGGTCGTTCTATAATCAGAAAGGGATACGAGATCAAGCTTTCTTGGATACCAAGTTGGACTAACTGTTCGGGTCGTTCGAGACGATAGAGGTCTGCATGTACCATTTTGTCTTGGTAGATGTTGAAATAGGTATAGGTAGGAGACTGTACTTGGTCTGGATGGATATCAAGTCCTTGGGCAAATCATTTGGCAAGAGTGGTCTTGCCTGCTCATAGATCTCCATGCAGCAAGATCTTGGTATGTTGTTGTGCGAATTTGCGTCACAATTCGATCATCTCTTGAACATCTTGGATAAGAAAAGACATTGCTGTAAGTTATAGTTTAAAAGCTGAAAGTTATAAGATTGTAAGTAATAGGAATGTATAAGGGAGCTTTTTGTTTCGCATTTCGTCATTCACATTTCCATATTTTTGTTTATTTGTTCGCTACTGCTCGATCTTGATCAAATTGTTTTTTGAATTGAGCGATGATGCTAGGATCTGTTAGAATGATACCGTTTTCTCTATTGTTATCTAGTGAATTTGATGATAGATTCATACTACCTATCAGTAGATAGCGATTATCGACCAAAATCATCTTAGCATGAATATAGGGTTTTTTGAGTTTTTTTGCAAATCTGGGACTGATGCGTTTGATGAAGAGATTGGATGTATCTACATCAGCTATAATGATGCGTTTCTCACGTACGTTACTATGGATGACGAGGTCTTGGATAGCAGGATCTTGGATATATTGTGTCTGGATGATGAGTGAATCCTGAGCTGATTGTAAAAGTGTCTGAATGACTCCTCTACAATTGATAGGACATACCAGGATATTGGGGTGGATGTCGTGTGGTGAGATAGGCTCGCCGAGTCGATCTTTTTCAAATAATAACTTGAGGTTTGCGATGATGTCGCTGTGGCGTGTGATGAAGAGGTATTCTCTGTTT
>JBGTAD010000067.1:0-4768 GCA_041750055.1 Candidatus Absconditabacterales bacterium
AGCCGCCAATTCTCATTGTGTAGCATCTTGGACACTATTCACAGATCATCCTGGTCATCATCTATGATCCAATTCTCACGATACATCACGATATCCTCTGAGTCATTCCATCAGCATGTATAGATCAAGAGATAAAATTTATCCTACTATACACATATACGATGTCTGATCAAGTCAGAACATATCATTATCTCAGCAGACCATTGGTCACCAAGAACGTATACAAATCCTGTGCGACGATCTCGTTACCTTGCTCATTGGGGTAGATGGTGTTAGGCTTCACGTACTCTGGCAATCAAGCAATACGAGTAAACATCTCAACATATACCATACCTCCACGCGCAGGTACGACACGCTGGAGCATACTCACATAGCTATTAGTAACCGTCTCATCCAAACCAGCATCAAACATTGTCACTCCTGCAATGACTTTGACACCTTTGTCATCGAGTGTTTCCAAGATATCTTGTAAAGACACTTGAATCATACTCTGAGTCATCGATTGTTTCAGATCATTGTTACCTATAGTCATGATCACAATATCCCCACGATTCAGATCCTTAGCAAATGCATCTATAGATCATTGTAGTCCTATCATAGTCTCACCAGGTCTCGCATACGATATCACACTCACATCACTGTAGTCAGATTTTTCTAGGAGTGTTTGGAGATATCATGCGTAGGTATGGATCGTCAACAGACCTACACCGTATCCAAATTCATCTCCTACGACCAAGATCTGCTGAGCTGGCATAGAGCTATCATTCTTGACAGATCAGACTGATGTCGTCGTCGAGTTACTACATCCAGCAACCAAGAACATAACAAAACTGACACACAATATCGTACGTAGTGAATGTGGAAGAAATCTGAGCATCATGACGAATAGATTATGATAGATACAAAATGGGTTACAGACTAACACAAATCAAAAAATCCTAAAGTAACTCTTGAAATTCCGTTGGATGCATCGCTAGATCTTGCTACAATAATTTTGTATAGCAAACATCTTGGTAGATCATCATTGTCATGGACTGATACCGTCGTAACTTTTTAATCTGCGTTCTTTGATATACGATGAGATTGTTTTGTTCTTATTACTTAGTGCGAAAGACGTTGAAGGTTAATTTTCTCAGGACTTAGATATGTTTCTTTCATGATATAGGTATCCTATCTATCTAGCTACCAACAAAGGTATATCACGAACTCAGATACATGTATCGATGTTCTTTTTTAGTTGCTATTCTCGCTCTTCTCGACACAATATAATTACTTGCTTGATATGTTGGAGCATCTCGTCTATAGTCTTTGGGTATGCAATGGTAGATACCTTGCTGTGGTATATCAGTCTGTGACATACCAGTCTATATTATGTTGTAATGATGATGAGGAGGCATAATGGATATTAATATATTGTATTCCAAGCTATATGATAGATATTATACATTGGTCTCGTTGGGAATCGAACCCAAATTGCTCCTTTCGCAAAGGAGTGTCCTATCCGTTGAACGACGAAACCATAGAAAATATCTCGAAGCATGTCCAAGATATTTCAATCTATCACAATATTATGAGCCTGTATTTATTACTCCAGTTGTTACCGTACCTGTCTGTATGACTCACGTTGTCACGATACCCGTATTGACATCTCCACTTGATTGGTTAGCCTGATTACTCATATCAAATGATACAAACGTAAACAGTACTGACGATATTACTAACATGGCTACTGCCACAATCACAAATGCTTTGGATACTAGTTTACGATATTTCATCGTCTTTGTTTACAAAAAAGATAAATAAAAATCTGACCTATAATTTTCTCATCTTGATTTTAGCTTTTTCGTTTGTTGGTTCAAGCTCAAGTACCTTATAATAATATTTTTTAGCATTGACTGGGTCATCATATTCTTCGTATAGTTTGGCAATAGCGTTGAGATAGTCGACATTGGATGGCCTAAGTTTGACGACTTTTTCCATCAAACTGATAGCTTGATCTAGCTGATCGGTATTATACTTGATCTCTACCATGCTGACATAGTATCTAGGATTAGTAGGTTTATATTGCAAAGCTTTGTCTATCAACATCTGCGCCGTATCAAATTGTCATCTCTGAAGATAGATTTCACCAATCTGTCGGAGTGCTTTATGATCATCAGGTTTCCATTCGATGACTTTTTTCAACAACGTCAGAGCTTTTTTATATTGTCCTGTATGAAAATATAAATCAGCCAACATCCTATTGAGTTCAAAATGATCGATATCCATCGCCAATCATTCGATGATTTTTTTTTCGTATAGATCAAGCTGACCTCTTTCTTTGAATACCTGAGCCTCATAGATGATTTTATCCAAGAATTTATTCTTTTTGTGATGTTTGTGTTCTAACTGAAGCTGATCAGAAGCCTCTTTTGCTAGCTGTTCTGGGGTAAGTTCCTGCTTGACGTCTTGATCCTCTAACAAAGCAGTCATGAGATGATGACCTGTAGGCTTGTTAGCATCATCTGACGTAGCATCATTATCTTGAGATACTACTATCGATTGAGCATCTGATGTTCGGATTTCGTCTTGTTTTTTGAGTTCTTGATCATGCTGTTTCATGATATCCTCTTTGACACGATCTAGTGCTTTGAGCTCTTCCAACTTGGATTTGGTAGACTGTATCAGCAGTATCACACGTCTGATTGCGTACACCACCAGATATCCGACTGGAAATGCAATCATTCCACTCAGCAATACTAACCATAGTATCAATTGTTGCTGTATACTCATGACGATCATACGATAATAAAACACTATTATATAGGTATGTAATGTGCTCAATCAGAACCATACACACGCTATATTAACACATCAAACCTAACATTGAAACTACTAAGAAACGACAGCTGTTTCAGGTTTTTCTACTTCTTTGATTGTTGTTTTTTTGAGTTGTTCTTTATGTTGTTGTTTTTTCTCATGATATATACGCCTAATATCTACTAATTGAGATCTGAAGATTTCTCATTCACTACTTCTTGCTATGATTTCATCACTCATAATATTGAAATTCACCACGAATCCACACTGCCCACAGCTATTCTCAATCTCGACACCTCTTGGAGGAAATCTTTTCTTCTCTTCTAGATATTGCTCGACTTCATATACCAGGCTACATTTGAGTTTACCACATCTTCCTTTGAGTTTTTCGATATCTCTTCATTCTAGAGATTGTATAATCACAGCTTCCATATCTACAGTAGGTAGAGGTCTAGTGCTTTTGCAACACAGGTGTAATCCGTTACATCAGATGATGCCGTCAGTAGCAGGTGACATCCTCATCATATCTCTAGCTCCTACCTGAAAAAGGAAGAAATTCATCCCTATCTTTTCTCTATAAGCTTTGACAAATTCAGAAAATTGAAACCTCTGCTCAGCAAAAAAATAAAAATACACCATATCTGAAAAGATATTGTATCTCGCTGTCACTGGTATTCCTTCGGAGAATTCAGATTTGAATGCTCTTTTAAAATCTGGAAACATATCGTGAGCTTTTTTTTGTCGAGCGTTGAATGCTTCGATATTTCCTCATGATAATACCTCTACGAAATTGACATCTTTGTCAGTTGGTGCATCGTGACCAATATACGTTCATAGACTCAGTTTTTCTATATTATCTTGATCTTTAAATTCGTATACGATTTTATCACCGGCTTTGAGTTCTAGACTCGTAGGGGTTCATAAGACTTTCATATATTTATTGATATAATAATCGATCACAATAATAGGATGCATATGTCTACGATAATCCAAAAAACCAAAAATTTAACAATATTATCTGTACTGTACGATTCAGCTGTATCAAATTCAATACTATTATAAATTTGACTATCAACAACAAAAAACAATATATTTTCATAAAATATCGCTTAGTATTGCATACGTGGTATGTTTTGGATATCATCAAATAAGTCCTGACCCTGGTATGCTCGCTATAGCGAGAGGAAAGTCCTGACACCACAATCAAGCTAGCATCTCACAGACGCTGGAAGCCCGGGCGTAGAACCGGCCACATGAAAGGGTCACAGAAACGAAAACTAGCCCACTGCAGTAATGCAGGTGTGGTGAAAGATGCAACGTGTCACAAGTGGTCTCAAGACTGCTAGTGACTACTCAGTACGCTGATGGCGCTACGAGTGATAAACCATAGCTGGTGCAAGCGTATTCTCTCCGGAGAAGTCGTGCACGAATCGTCCCATCGGGATGACGAGAGAAATATACCACCATACAGAATCAGGCTTATGCGTCAGGACTACAAAAACACTCTCAAGACACCATGCAAACATGGTTATAACCCTTGAGAGTTTTTTTAATTGTTGAAACCACCCAATTCAACGAAAGGATATCTCAATCAAGACCGAGCCATCTATGACTGTGATTTGATATCGATATTTTTTGAGATTGATCCACACTGGACTCCCAGCGATGAGATCAACGTATTCTCTAGTCTCCTGACCATCTCGGCCAGAGAAGACAACACAAACTATGAGTTCTCTGACTCTCAGAGTCGGCTCTATCTGAACTAGTGAGTCAGAGGTCATACTGATGACCAGCAACCCTACCGTATCAGCAAGTGTTGCATCTACGCGACTCGCATATTTTTGAGCAGATACATTCTGCCCGATGACGACTAGCATTATGATCGTCATCATTATGGTTACTGTTTTTCTCATAGTGTTTATTTGTTTTTGTTTCTCTCCCAAATATCTAGACAGCTGTGTGTTTCAAG
>JBGTAD010000068.1:0-3990 GCA_041750055.1 Candidatus Absconditabacterales bacterium
GTACATTTGACTCAGTATGTCTGAGCTAATATAATAGCAGAAGCTGGAAGTGGTCATCAACCTATAAATAAAATTTGAGGTTGTTTATTAAAAATGTAGTGTTTTAGTATAAATCGTTCTTTTGTAACTAAGATCTCATAGTTTTTATAATATTCGAAAGACTGTAGCGTTTTTATAGGATTAATAGATAGTATTACTTTTTCTGACATGGATTTTTCCATTTGATATTCTGTTTGATACATCGTTTTTTGGATGTATGAGAGTTTGTTTCTATTAGATTTTATTTGTTGTGTTTTGCTTGATATTATTCTCTGATATACTTGTTTCATTATTTGATTTGTATCTTGAGTTGGTTCGTATGTTTTTATTCATTTGAGCAAATTGTATATTGTATCAACAATCATGTTTTATCATTACTTATCAAGTAAACGGATCTGGTAACTTCCAGAGATCAGCTTCATACTCTCGCTCTGCGTCAGTGACGAGGGCTAGATCGAGTGCTTGGATGAGTGGCTGAGGATCCAGATGTACTCAGATGACTACGAATTCACTAGTCATGTCTCCGTCAGGGAGATGAGCATAGAGTTCTTGGTATTCTTCGAGCAATCCTTGTTCTTCTAGCTCTGCGTTGGTCATGGTGTGTAGTCGTCTTGCGTATGGTGAGACTCTGACGGCTCATCCTGCTAGTGCTAGTTCGTATCCTGTGTCAGGTCTATTCGCTAGTCGCACGATACCTTTGGCTCTGATCACTCCTACGTGCTTGGTAGTCAAGAACTCATACAATCTGTCAGGATGAAAGGGTCTGTCTGCGCGATATACAAATGAACTAATCCCGTACTCGATCGTCTCTGGGGTATGATGTGCGTGTCAGTGTTGTAACTCTTGTATCCATCCAGCACCATGACTTGCTTGTTCAAAATCAAACAATCCTGTCTTGACCACGTCTTTGAGATCGACTTTTCCATGAGAAGTCTGGATGATGCGTGCATGAGGGTTGAGGCTTGTGATGATTCACAATACATAAGAAAGCTGATTGGGTGTCACGGTGTCGATTTTGTTCATGATGATGATGTTAGCGAACTCAATCTGCTCTGTCAAGAGATCAGAAATCGTGCGATCGTCTTCTTGATCTATTCATACAGATCACTCATTGAGCTGATCACCAGAATCAAAGAGATCTCAGAATCATCCTGCATCTACGACAGTCACCATCGTATCTAGTGTTGCGATCTTGGTTAGATCGATCCCGGTCTCTTCGTCTATATACGTAAAGGTCTGTGCTACAGGCAACGGTTCTGATATTCACGTGCTTTCGATGATGAGTGCGTCGAGTTTGTTTTCGGTACACAGTTTCTCGACTTCTTTGAGGAGGTCTTCTCTCAATGTACAGCAGATACAGCCGTTGCTTAGTTCAACAAGTTTTTCTTCTGTTCTTTTGATCAGTTTGGCATCGATATTGATTTCTGACATATCATTGACGATGAGTCAGATTTTGAGGTTTCCTTTTTGGGTCAAGAGATGATTGAGGAGGGTGGTCTTACCAGCTCAGAGAAATCCTGACAAGACGGTGACCGCGACTTTTTTATGCATGATAAGATGTAGCGGATAAAAATTCACTTTCGATACGTTTAGATTTTTTCTCCTCAAAATCAAGACAAAATCTGACTGACTGATATCTACAAGGTATTGTATCATCTGTACAAACCTGTACACTGTTATTAGTCAGTTTTATTTTTCATTTGTATATACTATATTTATCATGGATACCAAGTTCACTACACGAAAACCTCTCATAGATCTGTTTGTCTCTCGAAATAGTAGTCTGAATCTCAGTAGCATTCGTGATGCACAAGGGATTTATACCAAACATGTCTTAGATTCGTTGTCGTTGACCTCTTTGGGACTGATCAAAGACGGAAAGACGGTCTGTGATGTCGGTACGGGAGGCGGATTTCCGTTGTTGCCATTGGCGATGCGATATCCTCGCACGTATTTCACTGGATTGGATGCTACTTCCAAAAAACTCAAAGCTATCGATGATATGGTTGCTCAGCTGCATATCATGAATGTGAAGACTGTCTGGGCTAGATCAGAAGCACATACTACCAAATATGATGTCGTGATAGCCAGAGCGGTGAGCTATATTAATACATTCCTCGAACACTCAGCGCATTTGATCAAATCAGGAGGTCTGTTGATCTTGTACAAAGAATACAAAAAAGCTGAATACGATGAAATGATACTGGTGTTACCACGCTATGGTCTCAAACTCATCAAGACACATGAATATCAGGTAATGAGTGGAGATATCGAGAGGAGATTGTATGTGATCAAAAAAAGTTAGAATTAATATTGTCACAAAAAATTTCTTCTATCGTTTACTAGCATATATGACATATGTTTTATTCTCTCATCCTCGTATATGATGTTTTCCAAAGTGTTTGTTTCAGCTTTTTTGAGTTTTGTATTGTTGGGAGGTGTGAGTATAGCTTGTAGTCCTTTAACACACTTGCTCGATCCTTATAGATATCCTGGGTATATTAAGGAGCAGACATGAGGTTTGCTACAAGTCATGTATCATGAAAATGATATCTTTTCTATTGTATCTTGAGCAGATGTTACATCATTTGCTGGACAGCGACTTTATGGAATGGATATTAATGCTGTTTATTATGCTGGTAAGCCTATTGTATGAGCGGATACCGATTCCTTTGAAGTATTGAATGATATATACTCTAAAGATAAAAATAGTGTCTATTTCAAGCTGGTTTCAATACCTGCTGATTGAAATTCTTTTGAACTATTGAAAGGAGATTATGCAAGAGATAAAGACCTTATCTATTTTCAAGATCAAAATATTAGTGCTTCTCCTGATAAGTTCATTTCTAATGGTAGGTATGGTGCAGATAAAGCAACGAGTATGTTGTATGATAATGGTGAATTATTATGATATTATAAGCAATTAAGTGTTTTTGAACGATGAATCGGGTCTCAGCAACAGCAGCTATTTGTTACTGCTAAAAATATTTTTGGTCCAGAATGAAAATTATGAAGACTTTTTTGAGATAACTTGGTAGGTTATAATGGATCTGTTCTTGATGACGATTTTGATCTGTGGAAGAAAATTGGGTGATTGGCTGTCGGTTGACTGGAGCTTGATGAATATATTGAGCTTGAATATAGTATCTCATGATACGAAGATACGTATTTCTTTTATGTATCTCTTAATGATACTCAGTGCTGAACAAATAATAATCTCGTCTTGCCTAAATCATCTTTTGTGTCGATATTTGATCGTCGATCAGCTCGTTTATCATCTACTCAACGTAGTGAATACGTATCAAAGATACAGAACCGTTTGACTGCTAGTAATCTCACGCTACAAGATCGTGCAATATTGCTCACTGCGCAGTATGTGTTACAAAAGTAATTCCAGAGAAGGTTTGTGAAAAGTTGTCATTTTAGTTGTCTGTAGATTTTCCTCTTGCTTTACTCCTCATCCTTGCATACTACTAGATCATGCGTAGGACTTCATGAAATATTAGTGTCTTAGTTTTGTTTCTATTGGTAGTATCATCGTTGATCGGATTGATGACTATCAGTTTTATCAAACAGATGATCGTATATACTGCATCAATCACTCAGTATTATCAATCGTATTATCTGGCGAATGCATGATTAGAACTTTTGTTGACCAAAGTCAAATATCGTGGGTTGGGATATCAAGAGCAATTGACGAGTGGTGACGCGCTCGTATCACTCAATGGATTTCGCTGTCCAGCGAATAACTGTGCTATACAGTGATCAATCGTCGCTATGAATAATGAACTCAGCGCTCAGCCACTCCAGAATACAAGCTGTTCTGAAGATACGGCCTATGTGATGAAACCTGGTGGATCTATCATTATTCCGTTGTTTCGTGATGATGGTCCATCGTCTACTCTCACCAAATCACAGCAATCACTTACGAATATATATGTCAGTCCATCG
>JBGTAD010000069.1:0-2566 GCA_041750055.1 Candidatus Absconditabacterales bacterium
CTTTGATAGCGAATGCATTTCACTGTTGAGATGTCGTTGTATCTGCTTGTATATCAGAATATACTACACATCCTAGCATTTCTCATCCAGGCATGTTATTAGGATATTGTATGGATCACAATATTTTGGTACTCCCTCATGCTGGTATTCTAATGGGATTGTTGGTATCAGTAGATACGTATTTACCAAACTGTTCGATTTCACCTTCGTTTTTGCAGGCTTTATTTTGTTCTTGATCGTTTGTTGTGATTCCATCTACAAATCCTACATCGATATATTTTGTTTGGTCACTATCGTTCATGAATTGCATACAGATAGATCCTGGTTGATCTGTTCATAATGATAGGTCGAGCTGTTTGGTGAGTTCGTCAGGATTATTACAAAATCTCAAAGAAACCGGACCCAAGTCAGCGTAAGTGATTGAAAAAGCACTTCATAGTATGAATCCAGCTAATCAACATATGGTGAAGACTTTTTTGTACGACATGAGTAAATGATAAGTATAGGTGGTAAAGATGTATACGAATACTATTTGATTTGATGGTATGAAATACTATATATAGTATATCGATTTGAATAGTATTGACGAATATTCTTCATGTTTGTGTGAGAGTTCACTTGCCAATTTGTTGATTTGTGATCGAATTTGTGTTGAATCAGGAGTCCTGAAACACTAGATACTAGTATCTTTATTGTATAACAACGTGAATGATGTGTGTGATTTGTCAAATCTCATTAGAAACCGCTCTAAGTTTGGGGCTCATGTACCAACCTACACCAACTGATCAAGAAAATATCTTGATGATGAACCAACGCATTGAGCGTATTATTCAGCAGCCATCTCGTTCAAAGGTCTTAGAATCTAAACTTGATCAGTGGATCGTCTCTTTACCGCCCCAAAGCGCTAGCACGTATATTCCATTGATTGCTAAGCAACTGGTAGAATATAATAAAACTATTTATTGAATATATTAGTACGTATGATACTTCACTATTCTGTATTAGATTGATTACAAAGCCATATAGATTATGTGCGTACGATTTTTTGATCAAAATCTGTGTTTTTGGTAGGTGGTGCTGTGAGAGATCTTTTACTCGGGATTAGTCGTGACCCAACAGATATCGATGTCACGATGCCTTGAAATCCTGAGGAAATTCGATCTTCTTGTGATAGATCTGTAGGCAGCTGGTTTAGGACTCAGAAATATTGAACCATGACACATATTGTCACACCATGACAGTCTGAGTCAGTGTGATCAGTACATGATACGTATCAGTATGAGTGTACTCCAGTACGTCAAGAATGATGATATTGAGATCATCGTCACCCTGATCAAATTGTTTGGTCTGGAGATCTTATTACAGATGCTGCCAGGAGAGATTTTACCATCAACTGTTTGTTTTATACGTCTTTTGAGATATCTGTTTCGCAGGATATGTATGATATCCAAGATGCTGCTGTTTTGAGACAGACTTTTGCTATAGCAAAGGATGGATATTGCGTAGATCATAAGAATCGTTGCGTCATATTATACGACCATGATCTTATATCGTTGATATTTCCTGGAGCTCAATATGATGGCCGTATGATGTATGCATTTTTACTTGCGTCGGGATTGTCTGACGATCTGCTATGAGGAATACGAAACTGTGTCATAGATCCTCACAAAGGGATACAAGATTTAGAAAGTGGTGTGCTTCGTTGTGTTGGGAATCCTGATCGTAGATTTTCAGAAGATGCCCTCAGATTGCTGAGAGCTGTAAGAATTATCAATGTTTTGAATTGTCGTTTGAACGAGAATCAGATTAATCATGATATGGATATCCATGCACAGACGCGAAAAAGTATCAAGAAGAATTATTATCAGATACAATATATAGCCAAAGAACGTATCAAAGATGAAATTCTCAAAGTATTTTCTTATGAAAATCCTTTTGGTTTTGTTTCGTTGCTGGATGAGTCCGGTATGCTCAAGTATATTTTTCCTGCAGTAGCTGCAACTAAGGGTGTCAACCAGCCTATTAGATATCACCCGCTTGATACCTATCACCATACGATTATGACACTGCGGAATCTCCAGCAATTCAATACATCGCCATTAGTAAAGTTGTGAATGTTGTATCATGATGTATGAAAGACTGAGCAATATCATACGTATAGTATCGGTCTGACCAAAGAAGAAATGCATGAGATCCAGTGATCATGGCTCAATCATAGTATCTGTGGTTCTGATTTGTGTCAGCGTGATCTCGAAAATCTGGCGTTCCCTCGTGCAATGATCGAGGAAGTATCTTGGTATGTTCGCCACCACATGGAACCAGGTCAGGTTTTATGATCCAATGATACCAAAAAAATAAAAAAAATCAGACTGCGATATAGTGAATTATGAGAGTCTCGTGTGAGGAATATTTTTGATATATGTAAAGCAGACAGACTTTGACAATACAATCCTATCCAATCTCATGGAGTACAAGAAGTTCAAGAGCTTTATGATATTTTGGATACGTTGATCTCTTCTGAGTGACAATTTACTCGCAAACAACTCGTAGTCAATGGGCATGATTT
>JBGTAD010000070.1:0-12282 GCA_041750055.1 Candidatus Absconditabacterales bacterium
TGATCTTCAAACAGTGATTTACAAACAAAATCGTGATGATTGGAAAAAAGCAGAAGTTGTAGTCTCTACAGTGCAGAGTCTTTCTGCACAAGATAAATACAAAAAACTTTTTTCTCCAACTGACTTTGATCTAATCATAGCTGATGAATCTCATCGTGCAATCGGGGGGAATAGTAGAGCTGTTTTTGAGTATTTTATCGGATATAAACTTGGACTTACCGCAACACCCAAAAACTATCTCAAAAATGTCGATCCTCAAAAACTTTCTAACAAAGACCCAAGAGCTTGGGAAAGAAGACAAATGCTTGATACCTATACGACTTTTGGCTGTAAAGATGGCGAGCCAACGTTCCGTTATAGTTTGCTTGATGGAGTAAAAGACGGGTTTTTGATCAATCCAATTGTAGTAGATGCAAGAACTGATATCACTACCGATCTACTTTCGGAAAAAGGGTACGCAGTCATGGTAGAAAAGGAAGAAGGAGGAGAGGAAGAAGAATCATTTTATCAAAAAGACTTTGAAAAGAAGTTTTTCTCAGAAAAAACAAATCAAATCTTTTGTCAGACATTTTTGGAAAATGCACTCAAAGATCCAATAAGTAGGGAAATAGGAAAAAGCATTATTTTTTGTGTCAGTCAAAAACATGCAAGCAAGATAACTCATATGCTCAATAAAATGGCAAGCCAACTTTGGCCTGATAAATATAATTCTGACTTTGCGGTGCAAATCACCTCAAATGTTTCTGATTCTCAGCAATTTACCATAAATTTTGCAAATAACAATCTTAGCTGACATACGAGATTCTTGGATAGTTACAAATCAAGCAAGACTCGTATTTGTGTGACGGTTGGAATGATGACAACTGGGTATGATTGCCAAGACATACTCAATCTTGCATTGATGAGACCTGTTTTTTCTCCGACTGATTTTATACAGATCAAAGGAAGAGGGACCAGAAAGCATACCTTTGACTATACTGATGAATACCAAGAAAAACACAATCACGACAAAGTCAGTTTCAAGTTTTTTGATTTTTTTGCTAACTGTGAATATTTTGAAGAAAAATTTGATTATGATGAAGTTTTGAAACTTCCACAACTTCACAAAGGAACTGACGGAGATGATAGACCACCAGTCGATATTGATGAAATAGAAGTTTTTGATCATGATAAAGTCAAAGAACTCAGAGAACAAGCGATCGGAATTGAAGGGATGAAAGTAGATCGTAAACTTTTTGAAAAAGCAAAACAAGAATTACAAGAAGATACCGAGATCAAAACAGCAATTGATAATGAACAATGGGAAAAGGCAGTAAAAATTGCTCGTGATAAATACGAAGACAAACCAAATCTGTATCTCAACTTGGATAAAATCCGTAAAAGTGAAAATCTAGATCGTCGTATCACATGGAGAGAGGTTTTGGAAAGAGTGTTTGGACTGATCGATAGATTCAAAGATAAAAATGAGCTACTGGAAGATGAATGTGAAAAGTTTATCTCAATTTATAAGCCTGAAAGTAAATATGTCTCACCCATAAAAAATTACCTCAAAGCCTATGTGACAGATGAAAGATTTAGAGATATAATCAATAACAAACATTATGCAGATCTTAATGTGTATGCTGGGTTTGGTATGGTAGAATTTAAAGCTCTCAATGGATATCGTGATACTGTGCCTGAATATGTAAAAGATTATGTTTCTGTAAATCAATTTATGAGGTAGCAATGAAATTCAAAATTATGAATTTTATATTATAAGTTTTACTTTATGACTATAAAAGAGAATCAAACATCAGCAAAGCAAATGATACAATCAAGTACTGCCCAGTATTTGACTTTTGTTTCGTCTACTGGAGATGATCCATCAAGTATAGAAGTAAGATATGAAGATGAAAACATCTGGATGACGCAAAAGATGATGGCAGAGCTGTATGGAGTATCAGTACAGGCTATACAACAGCATATTCATACTCTTGTGGAAAAGAGAGAAATCGATTCGGCAACTATCAAGCAATACTTGATAGTTCAAAAGGAAGGGAATAGAGAAGTAAAAAGAACTATAGACCACTATAATTTGCAAGCTATTATTTCTATCGGATTCAAAATAGAAAACGACAGAGCTGTACAGTTTCGTAAATGGGCAAGACAAATAGTCAAAGACTATACTATTCAAGGGTGGACTATGGATAGCGAAAGACTCAAAAAAGCAAATCAATTTGATAAAACATTTTTTGATCGTCAGTTACAAAAAATCAGAGAAATCAGACTGAGTGAAAGAATGTTTTATCAAAAAATAACTGATATATACGCCACGAGTGTGGATTATGATTCCTCTGCCCCTACTACTACTAATTTTTTCAAAATTGTACAAAACAAACTCCACTATGCAGTCCATAGATATACAGCATCAGAGTTGATTACACACAGAGCCGATGCAGATCAAGAATATATGGGACTGACTACTTGGGCAGATGCTCCAAGTGGGAAAATACAAAAATATGATGTCAGTATTGCCAAAAATTATCTCAATACAGAAGAGATAAATTTTTTGGAAAGGTTGGTTTCTATGTATTTGGATTATGCTGAACTTCAAGCAGAAAGAAACATCCCTATGACCATGGAAGATCGGAGCAAAAGACTTGATGCTTTTATAGAATTTAATGGGAGGGAATTACTCATGAATGCTGGTAAAATAAGCCATGAAGATGCAAAGCTTCATGCAGAAACACAATTTGAAAAATATAGAATTATTCAAGATAGATTGTTTGAATCTGACTTTGACCGTGAAATGAAGAAACTTCTTGGAAATGAGAAACTTTAAATTCTAAATTTCAAATTATGGAAATCAAAGAAAATATAATACAAAGAAAAAGTTTTGAATTTAGTTTAATAATTATCAAACTATATAAAAAACTTATTGCAGAAAATGAATATGTGATTTCAAAACAAGTTCTTAGAAGCGCTACAAGTATTGGTGCAAATATAGAAGAAGCACTTGCAGGACAAAGTAAAAGAGATTTCTTACATAAAATGTCTATCGCATCAAAAGAAGCAAGAGAAACAAGGTATTGGCTAAAACTTTTAGATAAAAGCCAAATTATCAAAAATGATTATTCAAGCTACTTAGAGGAAATTGAGAATATTATCAATATGCTCACAAAAATTGTAAAAAGCACTTCAGAAAAATTACAAAACAAATAATAATGTAAAATTTATAATTTATAATCTAAATTTTCTATCATGCTCGACTCTACTGTAAAAAGACAAATAGACTCAGCGAGAAATATCCTCGTGGGGAAAGTGCCAGATCCCAAAGCACAAATAGACCAAATCACCACTGCCATGATCTATAAATTCATGGATGATATGGATAAGGAAGCTGAGGAACTTGGCGGGAACGCAAGATTTTTTGCGGATACTCTCGCTGATTATTCATGGACCAAGCTCATGGATGTCAAACTCAGTGGCGATGAAAGGATCACTCTGTACAAAGAAGGTATCGAAAAGCTCAAAACAGCAAAAAATATCCCCGAGCTTTTTCGTAATATCTTCAAAAACTATTATCTGCCGTTTTATGATCAAAGAACGCTGAGCTTATTTCTCAAAGAGATCAATGAGTTTAGCTATGACAATAGCGAAAACCTCGGAAATGCTTTTGAATATTTACTTTCTATCCTCGGTAGCCAAGGAGATGCAGGACAATTCCGTACTCCGAGACATATTATCGATTTTGTCGTAGCGGTTGTCAATCCTCAAAAAAACGAGACAATCCTAGACCCTGCTTGCGGGACTGCTGGATTTCTCATCTCTGCCTACAAGCATATCGTCAAAACTAACTCATCAAACTACAATCCCGAACAAGAAGCTGAGGCTCTCATCGTGCAAGGAGAAACAGCGACAGAAGCGATCATCACAGAAACAGTAAAATATGCTGGAGACAACCTGACACCTGATGATAGGACCAAACTGACACACCATATCGCTGGCTATGATATCGACTCCAATATGGTCAAGCTCGCTCTCGTCAATCTCTATCTGCATGGCTTTCCCAATCCACAAATCAACGAATACGACACCCTCAGTAGTGACAAAAGATGGGATGAAAACTTTGATGTCATCCTTGCCAATCCTCCCTTTATGACTCCCAAAGGTGGAATCGTGCCACACAAGAGATTTTCTATCCAAGCCAATCGTGCTGAAGTCCTGTTTGTAGACTACATCGCTGAGCATCTGAGTATCAAGGGTCGTGCAGGGATTATCGTCCCCGAAGGGATTGTTTTTCAGTCTGCCAATGCCTACAAGAATCTTCGCAAAAATCTGATCGAAAACTGGGGACTGTATGCGGTGGTTAGTCTGCCAAGTGGAGTATTTCAGCCCTACGCCGGAGTCAAAACATCTATTTTGTTGCTTGACAAAGACGTATCCAAAAGAACTGATGAAATTTTGTTTCTCAAAGTAGAACATGATGGATTTGATCTCGGAGCACAGAGGAGAAAGAGTGAAAAAAATGATTTACCTGACTGTCTTCACATCTTGAATCAGTGGAAGAAAGACCAGACTGTCATTGCGAGTGAAGAAAAGCAATCGATAGCGTTTGCAGTAAAAAAAGAAAAAATCGCCGAAAAAGGAGAATATAATCTCACAGGTGACCGCTATCGTGAGACGGTGGATTATAGCAATGCTAAATGGGATATGGTTGAAATAGGAAAAGTATGCGAAATTTTGAATGGTTATGCTTTCAAAAGTGAAAACTATATTGATGATGGTGTAAGAGTTATGAGAATTACAAATGTTCAAAAGGGAGAAATAGTTGATGATAATCCTAAATTTTATCCTATTGATTCTGATGAAAATATTGAAAAATATATTTTGAAAGAAAATGATTTACTTTTGTCTTTAACTGGAAATGTTGGAAGAGTCGGCCTTATTAAAAAAGAATTTTTACCTGCCGCATTAAATCAAAGAGTTGCTTGTTTGAGAGAAATTGATGAGAGAATAAATATAAAATATTTATTTAGTGTTTTGAATACTGATAAATTTGAAGATGATACAGTAAAATCTGCAAGTGGTATTGCTCAAAAAAACCTAAGTACAGAATGGCTTAAAACCTATCAAATCCCCCTCCCACCGCTCGTTGTCCAAGAACAAATCGTTGCAGAAATTGAGCAGTATCAAAAAGTCATCGACGGAGCCAAGCAAGTAGTAGAAAACTGGAAGCCAAGTTTCCGCATTGATCAGAGTTGGGAGATGGTGGAGTTGGGGGAAGTATGTGAGTTAGTTCAAAGAGGCAAGAGTCCAAAATACGGCGAATCAGATATTCAAGTAATAAAATCTGGACAAGCTAGAGGATATTTTGACTTCGATTTTAAAAATAAATATTTTGTTGAAAAAGATTTTCCATTAGATCATAGAAAGCTGAGATCTAAAGATTTATTGATAAACTCTACAGGTGTTGGTACTGCTGGTAGAATAACTCTATTCGATTTAAATGGTGATTTTCTTGTTGACGGGCATATTACAATAGCGAGATTAATATTTGATAAAGTAAAAGCTGAATTTGCATTATTTGCTTTAGATAAAATTTATGGTTTCAAAGGTTTAGAAAGTATGGCTCGTGGAAATGGTGGACAAATTGAGTTAGGGCTTGAAGTAATTAAAAGTCTAAAAATCCCCCTCCCACCGCTCCCAGTCCAAGAGCAGATCGTATCGGAAATAGAAGCAGAACAGAGAGCGATAGATGAATGTAAAAAATTGATAGAAAAAATGCAGAAGAAAGTGGAGGCGAAGATTGGGGAAATTTGGGGTGAGGAATAAATACTGTTATAATTGTTTGATTTTTAACAAAAAAACAATCCCATGAATCAAGAAAAAAATCATTGGCTCGCACTGTATCTCACTGGTAAATATCCAGGATATTTTCATACTCCCGATAAACTCTTGTTTATCGATGAACTCCAAGCTATCAATCCCACAACTTTTTCTGATGAAAAAATCAAAATGTTTGGAATGTTTGGACAAGTAGATGAATATGAGTTTTATTTGAGCTTTTTGAACAAAGTAGAAAGAAACTTTGCTGACAAATTTTCTCCATTTCTCCAAAGTCTCAATATCCCCAAAGAAATCATCGCACAATCAATCAAAAAAATATTTAATCATACTTTTCTCTTACAAGAATTTCAAAAAGTAAAAGCAGATACAAATACAACGACAAAAGGAAAAGCTTTTGAAGGTTTTTTGAAAATATTTTTTGATAATATGGATGGATTGGAAGTCGTCGAAATAGAAAGACAAGCAAGCGACCAACAAATTAATTTTATCTTAAAAAATAATGTTAATCGTCCATTTTGGATAAGTTTAGGCAGTTCATTATTGATTGGAGAAGCGAAAAACTGGAAAGATAAAACCCCAACAAAGGAAATTGCAACTTTAAGCGATAAAGTAAATGATCATAAAAACTTTTCATGTATTGGTGTTTTTGTTGCTATGAATGGATTTACAGAAGAATTAGATGAAACTCAAAAAAGAAAAGGCTCGAGCGAGAAAATAATTATCCCAATTCAAGGAGATCATATTGAAACACTTCTCACAGAAAGACAAGATCCAATTGATTGGTTGGAGGAAAGAATTATTGCAGCATTTAAGTAAATTTACAACCTCTCACCAAAAAAATCTGACTCCTACTCATTCGTGATGGCGGGTCAGATTTTTTATTGTTTGAAATCAATGACGGTGTGTGCATAATCTCGATCGATTGCTCCATTGGTAGATTGAAATGCTTGGTAGATCTGTTTCCTGATGTCAGATTTGTAACGTAGGATAGGATAGACTCCAGGACGTCTGTAGCAGATCGCCTGTATGGTTAGTCCACTGTCATCCGATCCGGTCACGATGACGGATGTTGCTTCTGGATTGGAGGTACCCGGATGAGCGTTGATGACGTTGATGATGAGCTGTTTGGCGGTGGCGAGGTCGGATTGGTAGTTGAGTGAGAGGTCGTCAAAGGTCACTCTCAGGAGAGGCTCAGCGCTGAGCGTCTTGATCACCGCTGCAATGATTTCCATATTGGGGATGATCACTCTCCTACGATCAAAGGTCTTGAGAATCGTATATCTGATCGTGAGTCATACAATCTTCCCGGTCAATCCCATCGATACGATCTGGACAGTGTCTCAGATTTTGATATTCTTGTTGGTGATAAGCATGACACCTGCGACCATATTGCCCAGGATCTTATGCAGAGCAAATCCCACTCAGAATGAGATACCTCCCAGCAAGACTCCTACATCAAATCATAGAATCTGTAAGCCGATCCCCACGTTGAACACCATCAAAAGTGGATACACCATATCACCAATCGTGGATGCGACTTTTTCTTGAGATTCTGGTGGTTGGCTACTTTCATGCTCTCTGACACGCTGTTTGAGATTGCTCACGAGCCGACTGATAATAACCGTCCCTATCGCCAGCCAGCCTATCGCCAAACCTAAAGCAACAACAAACTCTATCACTGGGTTTTGCAGGACAGAGAAGGTCGTACTGATGAGACTGGATCATGTAGAGCTTGGCATCAAAAAAGATCGAACAAAGGATAGTCAAAGAAACAAAAAATCTGATACTTATGACGTTGGGAGGAATTTGCGGAGGTATGCATCATGAGGATCTATACCGATCGTGAGATGAGGATATGCGATGGTAATATGATTGGCTTTGAAATATTCGTAGATGACTTGGTAGACGATACCCTTGGAGTAGTCTGGGATGAGTCATGCCTGATACGTCGCGAGAGGATCCAGGTAGTAGTGCACATCAAAATCGATACTACTCGACCCAAACTGTGCCAGATATACAGCAGTCTTGTCCGGATATGCTAAGAACGAAATCGTTTTGACTGCAGTCAGCATCACTTGTTCGACCATTGCAATATCGCTATCGTATGACACCCCTACCCTGACTGTCATCTTGACAACAGACTCAGTGGAATAGGTCTTGATAGGCAATGAGATCAGTGATATATTCGATATCATGACCTGTCTCAGATCGACTGTACGGATCAATGTATACCTCATAGCAATTTCTTCGATCTTACCAAATACTTTGGGTTTGTCATGGATCTCGATCACGTCTCAGATTTTGATTTCTTTGGTGGTGAGGATCATGGCACCTGCGATCATATTGCCCAGTATTTCTTTGAATGCTAATCCTACTCAGAATGACACTCATCCCAAAATCAGACCTACCTCAAATCCCAAGAGATCAAATCCTATAAAAACCGAAAATAATGCACCACAATAAAATACCATATCGCCGATGAGGTTGGATACTTTCTTAGTATGTTCTTGATCTTCGAGCGTACTATTACGCTGGAGTCTGGACTTGACGAGTCAGGCGATGACACGAGAGATGATGATCAATACGATCACCACGACCAATGCTCATGCGATTTTGATAGCTCGAGAGACCAATCAATCACCCAGCCATCATCAAAGCCATCAGGCCTGGGTCTGGAGAGCGTCTGATGTTGTCTGAGCGGTAGATTCTGCTAATTGAGTAGATGTAGGCACCAGGTAAGATACACGAGTAAAAAACAATTAAAAACTGACCAATATTCATATATTATTCGGATCACACAATACTCTATTATATCCCAAAAAACAAAAAAAACAAAAATCTGAACCCTATGACGATCAGATTTGCTTTGACTTTTGAAAATATTTCGGTTTTTGGTGGAGTTTATGTCTTTTTATAAACATTGGATACATAAGTATCAATACAAGCTCATATCATTTTATCAAGAAAAAGTGCTGAGTCTTTTCTTCCCATGTTTTCTCTTACCCCAATAGCAGAACATAGACCACTCAATTCAGGCTTATATCTCTCTATTTCATCGGAAAAATATAATTTCATACTATCTATAATAAAATGGTCAGCAACATATGGGAGATGCTGCATTGTTGTCTTCGAGTCTATCTTTCATGATTTGACCTTGTTTATTAAATCTTCATTTATTTTGAGTTCATGAGAAAAATTTCATAACTGGGCCATAGGTATTCTAGCTAGCTGATAAACAATCTCACGTATTCATGTTTCCCCATTTTTCGACACATCTCATCATAGCTGATGATAGACATCAAGAAGTCGCAAGATGTTTCTGACTGCATGTCATATCCCAGCATATATCAAAGGATTTTTAGGAATCGTATGTGATGTAGCTATCTTAGTTAATACGTCGTTTAATGTTTGTTCAATATCCGTAATAAGTGATTTGACATCATGTCATTGAGCCTCACGTATGGTCTTGAGTATTTGCTCTCAATGAGTTATCACAAGTCAAGAGATATCTTTTGTAGTAGGATCTGAGATTCTATTGTTTCAGCCATAAGGACAGAGATTGTTAGACATTGCGTTGTGTGTATGGTCATATACTTAGTAAAACTAAGCATACTATACACAAAATATACTCACAATCAATATGATTTACCGCCTTTTTTCACTTATACATCAGACCACTTTCTTTTTTTAGCTCGTCTTAGCTATTCGGTACATCCATCTTCCGATGAGTTTTCTGATGATATATTCATTTCGATTGAGTTCTTGGGTATTCTGGATCAATCTACTCTGGACTGCTAGATCGACATAAGGAGCTGCTCGATTGGGATCGGTCGGTGATCCTGGTTGTTCTCAGAAGATGATCTTCATGAGTACTGTCACGGCTTGCTCTCTGGTCAGATTCGATCTAGGATCGAACTGCGTCTCACTCACTCCTCTGAATAATCCTAGACGACAGGATTCTACGATCCATGGTCTCAATCCACTGGTTGCTTGCGGTAAGTCTACGAATGTACACTGTTGCTCTGTTTTGATATAGTTGACTTTACACATCAATTCTTTGAGAAATTGTGTATAAAATTTGGCTGCTTCTTCTCTCTTGAGAGATCCACTGACCATGAAAGAATCAATCGTATCTTTGCTGGTGAGATTGTTAGAATACATCCATGCTACCATCTGTTCGTCGGTCAATTGTCTGGCTTGGTCATAAAACGTCATCTGAGCATATACTCTTGCTACGATGTAGGTAAGTTCGTCTTGGAGTGCATCACTCATGGATCTGGTACTCAAGATGCGTCCTATCAGGAGATCACGATATGCTCTGGATTGTTGATCGTCGAGTCTTGAAAAGAGTCTTTGCATTTGACTAGCAAAACGCGCTTGAAATCACTGCAATTGCACCAAGGGTTTGATACACTGCATTTTCTTGGTATTAAATGGATCCAGAGATACGCTAATTCTTCGAGTCTCTGTGCGATTTGTTCGGTCAGATTTTTTTGATTTGCTTGGTCATCTGTTGATGTCTGCTGTCCTGTTGTACTATTGTGAGGTGCTGTACCACAGCTATTATCATAAAAGCTACTCGTATAGTCACCTCCTGGGCAGTTGTCTTTGGTCAATATCACTCATCCTCAACCTCAACCTCAACCTCATCCTCATCAACCTCATCCTCATCCACTGACAGGAGCAGGTTTGGTCGTAATGCTAAATGACGATGAAAATCATCATACTGTCACATTCGCAGTGCTGGTAGCGAGATGTGATCCAGCGGATACTGTTCTGATTTGTAAAGAATTTCACTCGTAGATGATAGCAGCGCCACTCATCCGAGGACCGCCATCGATACGATATTCGCCACCCGTGATGGACACCATGAGTCCTGTCGTGAGTCCTGTCATGACTACGGTATTGGATTCTACGATAGTGTTGAGTTCTACGTTATTGATCGTAGCAAATACAAATGCCTGTGGGTTGGCGTATGTCGTCACGCTAAAAAGGGACAGCGCATCTCCGATCTGTATTCCTCAAGACATATAGGTAGATGGTGTAGATGGAGACACGAGGCGTATGACGATCTGGTCGCCATCTTGTACTGTCTGCGGACTCGTCTGGAAAGCTCAACCATTGATTCAGATCGTGACTGATGATGGGTAGGATATCGTTGTGGGTTGTGTGACTCACGTGATCGTATATGGGATGAGTATTTCTTGTGATATATTCACGACCATATTATAAGGGAGATCTATGAAATCACTACGATCTCATTCTAGTCATATGTATGCTGAGATATTGTATGATGATTGGGCGTCTGGTATGAGCGATCATCAAGTCAACAAGACTGGCTGTATTTGTTTGGAGACAAATTCTCCAATAATAAAGTCGCTGTTGGTATATGTCTGACCTGGCAATCATATTGCTCACCTGGAGCTACAAATCACGCTACCAGGATATCGTCAAGCTCATAATCCCGTATATCGATTGAGTGATGGAATCGATACATGCTCACAGGTCATAGCAGATAATGAGGTATTGATACTCCCATCAGCTCGTCAGACACTGGTCACCATCGCATCTATCGACAATCCCATGCTATCTGGGATGTACGTATCATCGACTGTCGTGATCATACCGTAAGCTGTTCATCCTTTACTAGGTCATCCATTGTTTCTGATATCAGACTGATAGACGATACCGTTCGTTCCAATAGACAATCCTGTCGAGAGATTATTATATATCTGGGTATTAGCGATTACATCCGATCCGATTCAGCTTTCATTGATGATTCCAAAACCATTATGAAAAATCTGACTATTATTGATCTGTATATTACCAGAGACTAACAATATTCAACCACTCTCGTTATCGAAGATCAAGGTGTTATTCAGGACAGGGGCGACACAGCCGGTAGTACAATGTATCCCAAGAGGATTGCGGTATATTTTGACGTTGTTGAGGCGAGTATTTCAAGATGCTATATACGACCTTCCATTACTAGACAATATTCAGCCACTGATATTATCTCTTATGAGCAAATTATTGAGTGAAGAAAGTCATCATGCTCCTGAGATGAGGATTCCATAGTTTTTGTTGGAGCGGATGTCGACATTATATACTTGTACAGGATTCTCTAGATACATTCAGTAGTTATTGCCTTCAATGATTCATCCACTGATACGATTACCAGACTTCACCACATTCGAGCTCGCAAATCCATAATTATTATTACGTATGATATTGTTTTCTATCAGATTATTCGGATTATTTTCAAGTAGCCAGATCCCTTGTGCCTTCATTCCATCGACTATGTTATTACTGATCATTGCTGTCCAACTCAAATAGGTCAAAAACCAAGAAACCCAGCGCTAGCGCTGGGTTTCTTTCAACTGCTCTTTAATTGGACAGCTGAATTGATATAGGTCAATTACCATATTTACCCTATCAACAAAAAGATGTCTA